>JAQXQS010000206.1 GCA_029101305.1 Clostridia bacterium
AAACATCATCATTTGTTCTCTTTTTTTATCTGCATTTTTCGTCATCATAAAAAACACCGCCCTTCTGATATTTATTATATCAGAAAAGCGGTTCCAACAATAGCAAAACCCTGCAAAAGCAGGGCTTTGTCTACAATCTGATATTTACTATTTCCAATAGTGAATATTTTTCTTATGCTAGAATTACCCAAAAATGTATATTACTTTTCATTTTTACTTATACTATACAAAAGATAAAATGAAGTGTCGTTCTAATCCGACATTTTGAGGAGGATTTACTTGGATTACAAACAACGTATTCGCGATTTGCGGGAGGATGCAGATAAGACGCAGACTCAGATTGCGGAATACCTGGGTACTTCTCAGACCATGTACGCCCGATATGAACGTGGCGCCAACGAGATGCCGATCCGTTATCAGGTTGCTTTATGCAAGTATTATCAGGTCTCTGCAGATTATATCCTCGGATTTACGAATCAGAAAATTCCTCTGCCATCTGACACTTCCCGCAGGACATAACAAGCTCGCAGTCTTTTTTCCCAATATAGGGATAAACGACTACGAGCTTGTTATTTTATAATACTCCAAACAATAAGAATAAAAGCATTTGTGCCCCTACTCCAAGCACAGAATATATTATGTATGTACCACAGCTGCCATTATCTTCTATTAATGCACTGCAAAGATATTCTGTTATAAGGAAAATTGCACCTTCCGGTACTATAACAATTGCCGCACCAAGAAAATTTAGAATCACTTCAAAAAGCATTCTTATAGCACCTTCATGTGCCAATTCCGCAAATCCCGGAAAAAACACCCACAAAAAATATCCCACAGGAATAAGCCTTATTCCATCACATACAGCACAAACCACAGCTTCTGCGAAACTGCAGGATGATTCAAAATCTCCAACCACGTTAAAAATTCCGTATTGCTCGCTGCAATTCGGCTATTATATGCAATTACTTCCTGATTTTCTGCTATAGACTGCATATTGTTTGCCAACACATTTACAGTATTCGTTAAGCGTTCTGAATTCTGGGTTGCGTAATTGATTGCGTCATACAGCATGTATTGGGAATTCCGAATCTGATCTAGCTTGTACAGAACATCATCCAATTTGGAAATAATAAGATTCATTCTCAATTCATTGTCAAATTTGTTATAGGCTCCTTCATGGCCAGTTAAGCAATCGCAGCAGCCTGATTTAAAATAATCATAAATAGATGCAACGGGAATCAATCCACGGTATTTGGGATATATAATATTTTTATCATAGTAGCAATTTAAAACACGCACAGTTTCATTTCTATTCTGCTCCATAATGCGAATTTCCTGTCTTATTGAATCCATCTGCCAATTGATCTGCTGAACATGGCGGTTGTTTTGCTCATATAATTGTCTGTTGTATTCCAATATTTTATTATTTCTTTCTTCTGATTCTGCCACACTTTTGCTTTCTGCAAACCACCCATAAATAGCACCGACAACTGCTCCTATAAAAAATAAGCGGTCCAAAAAAGCTATTAAATTTCCACTATTTTGCAATTGCTGCAACAAACATGAGAATTACACTACCAATTCCTCCCATAAGACCATATGCCATTGCTGAAGTAACATAATCACTATTTGTATCATGCGTCGGTTCTGTCCGTACAGGCTGGTTTTTCTCTATTTCCATTTCATTCAACCGCTGATATAAACGATTTAATGAACTATTCTGTTCATATAGTAACCTTTTCCAAATAATAAACTTTCCCCAAATATTCTTCCAGCTTCGCTCTGTCCATCTAAGCTTCCTCCCTTTGTTTTGCTTTTATTTTAGTACATATATTTACTAAAATTAATTAAAAAAAACCGTTTTACAAGCATTAGCTGGACACTTTGTCGAATCTTGTCGAACTCTTTTTCTTGCAAAATAGCCCAGGCTGTACTATACTATAACAAAGCATTTCATTTCAGTAAGTCTATTTGATATCATCTCTGGTATCTTCGGCGCTCTGCCGCTTCAGAAATCTCATGCTTTTTCCCATATAACAGCAGGAAGGTTTCTGATCAGAACGCAGGTGATCCTATAAGAGACCTTCCACCATCTTTATAAGGAGGTCTTTTATGAACAGTGTATCTTTACCAGTAAACCGCATCTACAAGGATCGACTCTACAAGATGATTTTTAATGACAAATCAGAACTACTGAAACTTTACAATGCAATCAATGGAACTAACTATGAAGATCCCGAAATGCTCACCATAACCACGCTGGAGAACGCAATCTACATGACAATGAAGAATGATCTCTCCTTTATCATTGATATGCGCCTGGCTCTTTATGAGCAGCAATCCATGGTGAATCCCAATCTGCCTTTACGTTTTCTTATGTACATAGCGGATATTTACTCTGCCTATGTAAAAGATATGAACATTTATAGTTCTAAGAAGCTGCAGATTCCGTTGCCTTCTTTTGTTATCTTTTATAACGGAGTGCAGGCACAGCCAGATAAAACGGAATTTCTTCTTTCAGAGTTATTCCATCCCACTAGCGGCGAACCTGCACTGGAGTTGAAGGCTGTCATGCTTAACATCAATAAGGGACATAACCAGGAATTACTGAATGCTTGTCACACGCTCAGAGATTACTCTGAATATGTTGCACGCATTCGTACTTATTCTGGCGAATTGCCATTGGCTGACGCAGTTGAGAAGGCGATCACCGAATGCATACATGAAAACATCCTGCGGGACTTTCTACTAAAGAATAGAGCGGAGGCGAAAGCTATGAGTATCTATGAATATGACGAAGCGAAAACTATGCGTATGTTTCAGAAAGAATGGTATGAAGAAGGAAGACATGCCGGTATCCAGGCAACCATCGAAACATGTTTGGAGTTTAACCTCTCTTCCGATGCTATTCTTCAAAAGCTAATGACCAAATTTCAGCTTTCCGAAAGCCAGGCACAGGAATATCTTGACAAATATGGCACATCCGAGACAGCACCGTCTCCAAATAAAGACTCTTAATCTATGCAAGCTTTAACCCCAAATGTTAACCTTTCCAAAAGTCAGGCAGAAGATTATCTTAAAGAATTCTTTCAGCCACCAACTCTTGACTAATTATAGTTGTGTAATATTCTTGTACAAAAGCGGCGGGGATAAATTCTTCCCTCGTCTGGAAGGACCTTTATCCCCGCCATCTTATTTCTTACAGAAACTCCTTCAATTTCTCCACATTTTCCTCTTCAAATTCCTGCAGCCGTTCCATCAGTTTTTTGATGTCTTTTTCCACGTCATTTTCGTACTGATGCAGTTTTTTCACGGCTTCAGTAATTCCCATGCTGCTGCCCTGGATCAGCATTTTGGCAATGTGGGAGGTGGAGGCGTCGGCCATGGTCTGAAGGTTGACCATCAGGTAGGTGCGTATTTTTTCAAAAGTGCCAAGACCTTTCTCATCATATCCGTTTCGGTTTAGGATGTCCCTGGCTTCATTGTGAAATTTCCGGTATCCGGTAAGCTGTTTTTCCAGATAAGCCTGGAGCTTCTCATCCTCCGTAATCTCCAGAAGCTGCTCCAAGGTGTCCACACCCATCTGGGAATTCTGATACACATAGTTTAAAAATTCTACATTGGCATTCATTAGCAATTCTCCTTTGCTGTAAAACATATTTCTTACATGTGTTTCTCTATGCTATTGTAGAATTTCCAATTTTGCCATTATTATTCCAAGATGCACTTATGTTTTGCATTCCTGGCTATTTCCCTCATTTTAGCAAGACTTGCAACCATCCTTTTTTCCTTAAGTCATCCATCATTCATACTTCACGATTTCTTTTTTCAGCCTCTTCATGATCCGCTTTTCCAGCCTGGAAATATAAGACTGGGAAATTCCCAGAAGGTCAGCTACCTCCTTCTGTGTTTTCTCCCGCCCTTCCTGCCTTCCAAGTCCGAAACGCAGCTTGATGATGGTCTGCTCCCTTGGAGAAAGTTTGGAGATTGCTTTTCCCAGGAGCTTGATCTCTACCTCATCCTCCAGACGCCTGGAGATCACATCGTCATCCGTTCCCAGAATGTCTGAAAGAAGAAGCTCGTTTCCATCCCAGTCCACATTCAGCGGTTCGTATATGGAAACCTCCATCTTCGTCTTGCTGTTTCGTCTCAGATACATCAGGATCTCATTTTCAATACACCGGGACGCATAAGTTGCCAGCTTAATATTTTTCACCGGATTAAAAGTATTGATTGCCTTGATCAGCCCGATGGTGCCAATGGAAATCAGATCCTCCACACTCACACCTGTATTGTCAAACTTCTTGGCAATATAAACCACCAGTCTGAGGTTGTGTTCGATCAGAATGGATTTTGCCTCTTTTTCCTCAGAAGTCCCAAGTTTCTCAAGAATCCTCGCTTCTCTCTGGGATTCCAACGGCGGCGGTAAAATGTCACTTCCGCCAATATAATAAACCTCTCCCTGTCTGCCAAGCAGAAATCTTGGCATTACCTGAAATGGATAATAAGCTGCACTTGCTGATCTGTTCATAGATGCGTCCCCTCCTAATGCAATATTCTGGAATTTAACAGTACCTGGTACTCTTTTCCCAAAGCAGAGGGTTCCACAGCCAGCGCCAGCACCGGATTTGCGACATGAATCACCTCCCTGGGAGTGTGAATACAAAGGTCCTCTAACACCACCGCCAGCATCACGCCCTCCTCCCCAATGGTCTGATAGGGTAAAAAGTGCGGGTGCAGGTCGGTAAGTTCTGTACCTTCCAGCTCCCCCGGGTTCTCCTTAAGGTGCCTTAGCCTGTCTGCCTTTTCTTCTGGCATCATCGCTTCCAAAACCTCAGGTTTTATAACAAAAACCTCTTTCTGGTTCATCGGGTCTACAAGCAGATTTCCTGTGTCCAAAAGCCCGAAAAACTGTTGTACATTGCCCTGGTAGGACAAGGTGACCGGATAAATATTTTTCCATCTGGCGCGAAAAGAATCGCTGAGATAGATCAGTGCGTCAAGCCCCATATAGGCTCCAAGTGCCATCACCAGGAACCGGATCAGCGTCATATTTTTTACAGGAGCCGCTTCCATAAGCCCTCCCATAAAAAAAGCCATCAGATAAACGGTCACCAGCGCTTTCAACAGCAGTCCGTTTTTCTTAAGATCCAGTCCAAGCACCAGCATGATCCAGGCGCATCCTCCATGTAAAAGCACCTTCACAGGAAAAATCCCATCCGGCAGTACATATAAGATGAGGCAGGAAAACAGAGCGCCAATGGCTGCCGCCAGCAAAATCCTTCCACGATTTCTTTTTCGCAGGAAAAGCTTTCCCACAATGCGAAGAAGAAGGTAATCCATTAAGAGATTCGTCAGAAAGACGATGTCTATGTATACGTCATAATACATAAAAAGCCCCCTGTGGCCTGTCATCCGCTGCCTTTTACAGCAGCGGCAATCCTTCACTTTGGTAAGTGAACCCATTATACGGTCACAGGGGGCGCAGATTTTGTCAAAAAGGGACGGGAAACCTTAAGAATTTCTCGTCCCAAATCGACAGCATGATCTGTCATTTTTCGTTATTTTATTATTGATTCTTTCTATTATTCAATGTTTCATCTACTGTCATAAGCTGCGCAAACTTGCATTTCTTTGCGCAGATCAGCCTTCTTCATTCTTCTTATGCAAAGCATCCAGAAGACTTCTCAGCTCTCCAATTGGAAACTGTCCCGGTGCAGAAGCGGCGCCTACCGTTCCGAAGGTAATGCCGGAACCGAAATTTTCTCCGGAAATACGGGTAATAGAGCCAATGCTTCCCATAGCCATGGATACCAGCGGTTTTTCACTCTCCTGGCGCATGGCGTTGGTAGCTTCCATAATGGCTGCCACGTCTTCAAAACCTTTTGGCATAACTGCCATCTTCAAAATATCAGCACCGGAGTTTTCCATTTCCCGTAACCGGTTCAGAAGCACCTCCTGGCTGTCTGTTTTGTCAAAATCGTGGGAAGAAGCGATTACTTTCACACCTTCTTTTTGAAGCTCTGCAACCAGTTTTTTCTTCTCCTCCGGATTTCCCATTACTTCCACATCCACCAGATCCGCCTTTTTGCTCTTTGCGGCATTTATGCAGCAGGCAGCGTAATCCTCCAGGGAAATGGAAATATTTCCGCCTTCTTCGCTGGTTCTTATGGTAAAAAGCAATGGCGTTTCTCCAAGGATTTCAGCCAGTGCTTCAAGCACATTCTGGCAGGCTTCGGGATCAAGCAGTCCCTGAAAAAAATCAGCACGCCATTCCACCAGGTCTGCTGCCGCTTTTTTAGCAGCCTCCGCTTCCTGGCAGATTTTTTCCCTGGTGGTTCCGATCAGAGGGACGCAGATTTTCGGGATTCCAGAGCCGATTGTCAAATTCTTTATCTGAATGGGTTTTGTCATTTCTTGACATCTCCTTTCGCATAGAATAATATATACATAGTAACGCTTTAATGATTTCCATTTTAAACTAAATGAAAGTTCACGTTCCAATACCTTAAGGCTGTTCATGCCAACCTGGCTCAGTTATGGTGATTGTCCCGAACTTTCACAATAATAGAAACCTCAGGAGGTACCTTATGATTCCAATTACCGGTCACACACAGCTTACCGCACTTCTTGGAAGTCCGGTGGCGCACAGTATTTCCCCCCTTATGCACAATGAAGCTTTCCATCTTCTGGATCTTGATTACACGTATCTTTGCTTTGATGTAAATGAGGAAAATCTGGAAGCAGCTGTCACAGGACTGAAGACCTGCGGCATCCGCGGTTTCAACCTTACTATGCCAAACAAAAATAAGATCGTAGAGCTTCTGGATGAGCTTTCCCCTGCTGCCAGGTTGATTGGTGCCGTGAACACCGTTGTCAATGATAACGGGCACCTGACCGGATACAATACAGACGGTGTGGGCTATATGCAGGCCGTAAAAGATGCCGGATACGATATCACAGGTAAGACCATCACCGTCATGGGTGCCGGTGGCGCTGCTACTGCCATCTGTGCACAGGCTGCACTGGACGGGGTAAAAAAGATCCACATTTTTGCCCGGGAAACCAGCCGTTTCTGGGAGCGCACACAGAAGCTGGTGGAAAATATCAACGCCACACTTCCCTGCCAGGCTGTTCTTCATGAAAACAAGGATAAAGAAGCTCTGGCACATGCCATTTCGGAAAGCGCCCTTCTTCTGAATGCCACTTCTGTTGGAATGGCACCTAATACAGAGGGTACTATTATTGAAGATACCAGCCTTTACCATCCGGATCTGATCGTGTCAGATGTGATCTACAATCCTCGGGAAACACGCTTCCTGAGGGAAGCAAGGGAAGCTGGATGCCGCACCTTCAACGGTATGTATATGCTGCTCTACCAGGGGGCTGAGGCTTTCCATCTGTGGACGGGGAAAGAGATGCCGGTGGAGGAGATTAAGGCAAAATATTTCTCTGAGTCATAGAAAAAACATGCTGCATCGCTTCCCTGCAAGCTCAGCCATTAAACTCAGCAGATTTGCTTTAATATTTATAACATTTTTCAAGAAAGGCGCCGCATCTCACAGCAGCGCCTTTCTTTTATGGAAATCACTTTCCTATTTTTTCACTTCAAAACGTTCTGGCGATCCGGCCAGCGCGTCCAAATTATTTTTTCTCTTCCTGAACCTCTACTTTACGGTTCTCTCTGCTCTTGATCTCAGCTTTGATAGAAGTAATGAACTCACCAAGATCCTTTGCACCTTCGTCTCCAAGGAAACGGCTTCTTACAGAAACTTTGCCCTCTTCCTCTTCCTTCGCACCAACAACCAGCATGTAAGGAATCTTCTGAAGTCTTGCCTCACGGATCTTGTAACCGATCTTCTCTGCACGGGTATCGATTTCAACACGGATGCCAGCCTCTTTCAGCTCATCCAGGACTTTATTTGCATAGTCCATGTATTTGTCAGAGATCGGAAGGACTTTAACCTGTACAGGAGCAAGCCATGTTGGGAAAGCACCTGCAAAATGCTCGATCAGGATACCGATGAAACGCTCGATAGAACCGAATGCAACACGGTGAATCATGATCGGACGATGTTTCTCGCCGTCAGCTCCGATGTACTCGCAGTTAAAACGAAGCGGAAGCTGGAAGTCAAGCTGGATAGTACCGCACTGCCAGGTTCTTCCGATGGAGTCCTCAAGATGGAAGTCGATCTTCGGTCCGTAGAATGCTCCATCTCCCTCGTTTACCACATAGTTCAGGCCAAGGTCATCAAGAGCTCCGCGAAGAGCATCTGTAGCCATCTCCCAGTCCTCATCACTTCCCATGGAATCCTCTGGACGTGTGGAAAGCTCTACATGATATTTGAAACCAAACAGCTGATATACTTCGTCGATCAGTTTGGCTACGCCTTTGATCTCATCACGGATCTGCTCTGGCATCATGAAGATATGGGCATCATCCTGTGTGAAGCAGCGTACACGCATAAGTCCGTGAAGCTGTCCGGATTTCTCATGACGATGTACCAGACCAAGCTCACCCATACGAAGCGGCAGGTCACGGTAAGAACGTGGCTCGGACTGATATACAAGGATACCGCCTGGACAGTTCATTGGTTTGATTGCGAAATCCTGGTCATCAATTACAGTGGTATACATATTTTCTTTATAATGATCCCAGTGTCCGGATGTCTCCCAAAGATGACGCGCCAGTATAATTGGTGTGGAAATCTCAACATATCCTGCTTTCTGGTGAATCTCTCTCCAGTAGTCCAGAAGTGTGTTCTTCAGAACCATTCCTTTCGGAAGGAAGAATGGGAATCCAGGACCTTCGTCGCTCATCATGAACAGGCCAAGCTCTTTGCCAAGCTTTCTGTGGTCACGTTTCTTAGCCTCTTCCATACGATTGATATACTCTTCCAGATCTGCTTTCTTGGTGAAAGAAGTTCCATAGATTCTGGTAAGCATTTTATTTTTCTCGCTTCCTCTCCAGTAAGCACCTGCAATGCTGGTAAGCTTAAATGCTTTTACCGGTTTGGTTGTCATCAGGTGAGGTCCTGCACAAAGGTCCACAAACTCGCCCTGCTGATAGAAGCTGATCTCAGCATCCTCTGGAAGGTCCTCGATAAGCTCTACTTTGTATGGCTCGTTTTTCTCTTTGAAGAAAGCAATTGCCTCTTCTCTGGATTTGGTGAAGCGGGTGATCGGGAGAGCTTCCTTTACTACCTTCTTCATCTCTGCTTCGATTTTCGCAAGATCCTCTGTTGTGATCGGGTTCTCGCTGTCAATATCATAATAAAATCCGTCTGCAATAGATGGTCCGATTGCAAGCTTAACATCTGGGTACAATCTCTTGATGGCCTGTGCCATAATGTGGGATGTGGTGTGACGGAAAGCGCCTTTTCCACCTTCATCCTCGAATGTAAGAATGCTTAACTCGCAGTCCTCATCAACCACATGTCTAAGGTCAACTACTTCCCCGTTAACCTCTCCTGCACATGCAACTCTTGCAAGTCCTTCGCTGATATCAGAGGCAATGTCGATAACGGATTTTGCTTCTGCGTATTCTTTTTTAGAACCGTCTTTTAATGTGATAATCATGATTCGTGTCTCCTTTTTCTTTTTCTGAAACTGTATCACCGCCAAAGGAGGTGATACTTATAAAACGTATGATAACGTTTGCCTTATACAGGGACGAGATGCGCTTCTGTCCGATAGGGCTTTCTATATAATAGACAGTTCCAACGGAATTTCCTATTACATAAAAAAGCCCCTTACAATGCTTCCTGCACTGTAAGGGACGAATATACTCGCGGTTCCACCCTGCTTGCCATAGCATACGTATCTGTAAACCAGGCCACTTATTTGATGGTAACGGAATCACCGGACCGGATTAGGGCCACTCAGAGGTAGTTTTCGACTGCTTCCTGATAAGGCATTTCCAGCTGCCTGCCTCTCTCTGAAACATTCCACAGTTTACTCTTCTCGTCAACGTGTTTTCTTATCACTATGCCCCATTATAGCCTCGGCGTTTTCGTTTGTCAATAAGTTCAAAATAAATATTTCACTGTTGTCCACAGTAACACTTTTTCAGATATTTCCTTTTAGCTTCTCCTTCAAAAGCGCAGCAACCTCCCGTACCACATAATGGACCTGCATGATTGGATCTGATGCTGCTGCAATTCCACAAGGATGTTCATAGCCCATCTTTCTGGCAAGCTTTATGGCACGGTACACGTGAAAATTATTGGACAGGATTCCTGTATTCTTCCTGCCACAACCGGTAAGTGCATCTGAAAACTTCAGATTCTCTTTCGTGCTGGTAGATTTTTCCTCCAGTACCAGTCTTTCCTTATGGATTCCGTGGACCGTAAGATAGTTCTCCATACATTTTGCCTCTGTAATATCTTCCCCGAATCCTTGTCCGCCGGAAAGGATTAAAATAGTATTCTCGTTCTCCCTGGCATAATGTAGTGCTGCTTTTAACCGAAGCTCCAATGCTTTCGAAGGCACATCACCTTTTACGTGAGCTCCTAACACCACCACATAATCCAGATTCTTTTCCCCTGAGGATTTCATTCCAGAGATCACGTGACTGCACAGGATTCCAAAACACAATATGCCAGACAGAGCTATCACTGCAATTCCATATTCCAGCCATTTCAGGGAAAATCCAGGATGCTTCCTTCCATAGCGAATCAGCAATGCTATTCCTTCAAAAAATGCTGCAAGCACTACCCAGATCCAGGCAAAATCTGCTGTGATCCCGGCATATACCACGATCAACAGAAAATATGCCAGACAGATAATACCTGCGCAAAAACATAATAAATTCAAATTCTTATCCCGCTTTCCTGTATATCCTTTCCCATATACACAATCTCTTTCCATATACACAAAACGGATTGCACGGTGGTCATCTCCCCCTGCAATCCGTCTCTTTCTTATCTGGAAGTTATCTGTCTTCCGATTTCCAAAGTCGTAAAAGTCTCTGGCAAATATGCTTATTTATTTCTGCCACAGCAGAATTTATATTTCTTACCGCTGCCGCATGGACACGGATCGTTACGTCCGATCTTGTGTGCCTTTACAACTGTACCGGACTTCTTCTGCTCAAGATAAAGCTCTTTACGCTTCTCAGGTGTAAAGATCTTATCCCACTGTGGAAGGTTGTAGAGCCAGTCAGCCTTAGCATCTACCATGTTCTTGTAAAGAAGCTCTTTGTCGAAGCAAAGGCTTACAGTTGTATTCTCATCCATGGTCTCGATCGGGTTCTGAACCTTAAGGCTGTCATTGATTCCATCAAGGAAACCAACCATTACAAGGACATCCAGTTTATATTTCTCAGCCAGCTCTTTAACAGTACCGGTAACTACTTCGTCCGGATTCTCAAGGAGCTGTGCGTAAATGTTCTTCTCAATATTAAAATATTTCGCCCAGAACTGCTGGAGTTTATTACGATCTGCCTGCTGGTCATAGGCAATGGCACGCCACTGCTCTAAAATGGTCTTGTCGCTCATTTCTTATTCCTCTTTTCAACAAAATTTCGTAATTATGCCGTTATACAGCTGAAATTTATTATACCATCTTTTTAGTGAAAACACAAATCCTATTTTTTCTTCCATATTTTTCATAAAATTTAAGTCCTTTTTATGTGAGAAATGTATAAAAAGCCAGAATCAGGTTCATACTATGACTGTTCAGTAAAATGAACATAAGATTCATTGAACCCCCTTCAATGATACCGTGTTATTACCAGAAGAATGGAATAATACAATACAAAAGATAAGCGAGATTAACTTATATCCTCCCCGAAACGCCCCGGGTTCCTGCATACGTAAGGAAGCCGGGGCGTTCATAATACAGAGATTGATTTTCAGATGGTTATTTTACCCCAAGCTTTTCCAGCTCTTTGGCTGCCTGTTTCAAGTCATGGAACTGGATGGCATGGATGCCAAGGGCTCTCGCTGCTTCGCAATTCTCTGGACGGTCATCCAGAAATACACTTTCCTCTGGCTTCAGACCAAACCTGGAAAGAAGTGTCTCATAAATGTCAGCATCTGGTTTGATCTGCTTTACCTCGCAGGAAAAGATAACACCATCCATATTTTTCAAGAAAGGCATCTGGGTGCTTCTGGTCTGCTCCAGCATATATTCACTGTAATTTGATAAAATATACAGATGATAGCCCTGGCTTTTCAGATAGCTGGTCCAGGTTTCCGCATAATCTTTGGCTTCGATGGTTCTTCCAGATTCTATTATTACCTTTTCCAGATCATCGGCATATTCTGGCGGAAGAGCCTGTGCAAACTGCTTCCGGTACTCTTCTTCTGTAAGAGCGCCCCGGTCTCTCTCGTTCCAGATCTGGCTCTTGAACACTTTTTCACCGATCAGCTTCTCTTCTTCTGCCGGAAAATGGAAGCTTTCCAGATAGCCTTCCCAGTCATAAGAAACCAGAACTTTACCTACATCAAAAATAATATTTTTCACTTTTCCGTCTGCCTCCTTCTCATCTTTCTTCAGAAGTTTATAGACCATAAAAAATACATACGCCAGTACCGGCACCAGGATCACACATCCCACCGCCGCCTTAAAATTCCCCTGGGCATTCTCTCCGCTTCCAAAAGCAAAGATCATGGGCAGGCAGCACACTGCCAATAAAACGATCACACCCAGAATGGCTGCTATTTTTTTAAAATTTTTCATTCTTTTATCCTTTAATATAATATACAACACGCGCCGGAGAAAAACTCCGGCGCCTCTTATCCATTCTTATAAATGGCTTTTTGATTCTATTCTGATTATTTGTTTCTGTAGATGATATCGTTTCTTCCTGGTCCATTAGAAACCATGGTGATCGGATATCCGATCTTCTCCTCGATAAACTCGATATATTTTCTGCAGTTCTCCGGAAGATCCTCGTATTTCTTAATTCCACGGATATCACATTTCCATCCCGGAAGCTTCTCGATAACAGGTTTTGCTTTCTCAAGCTTAGCTGTGGTCGGGAAGTCTGTGGTGATCTCTCCGTCAATATCGTAAGCTACACCAACCGGAATCTCATCCAGATAACCAAGTACATCAAGTACCGTAAATGCCACATCAGTAGCACCCTGCAGACGGCAGCCGTATTTGGAAGCAACACAGTCATACCATCCCATACGTCTCGGACGTCCTGTAGTAGCACCGTACTCTCCGCCGTCACCGCCACGTCTTCTAAGCTCATCAGCCTCTTCGCCGAAAATCTCAGAAACGAAAGCGCCGGCTCCAACAGCACTTGAATATGCCTTACTTACAACAACGATCTTCTGGATCTCATATGGAGGTACACCTGCTCCGATCGCACCGTAAGCAGCAAGTGTGGAAGAAGAAGTAACCATCGGGTAAATACCGTGATCCGGGTCTTTCAGAGTTCCAAGCTGACCCTCAAGAAGAATCTCCTTGCCCTCTTTCAGCGCATTGTTCAGATACAGGGAAACGTCACATACATATGGTGCAACCATTTTCTTGTACTCCATCAGCTCTGCAAAAAGCTCATCAACATTCAGAAGAGGTTTGTGGTATAAATGCTCAAGAAGAACATTCTTAGTCTCACATACACTTGCCAGTTTCTCTTTCAGATGGTCTTCGTCAAAAAGCTCGTTTACCTGGAAACCAATTTTTGCATATTTATCGGAATAGAAAGGTGCAATACCAGATTTGGTAGAACCAAAGGACTTGCCGCCCAGACGCTCTTCCTCATACTGGTCGAACAGGATATGATATGGCATAACTATCTGTGCCCTGTCAGAAATAAGGATCTTCGGTGCAGGAACACCTTTGCTTACTACTTCATTATATTCTTTAAAAAATACAGGAATGTTCAGTGCAACACCATTACCAATTACACTTGTGGTATGTCCGTAAAATACACCTGACGGCAGAGTGTGAAGTGCAAACTTACCATAGTCGTTTACGATGGTATGTCCGGCATTTGCGCCACCCTGGAATCTGACGATAATATCAGCTTTCTCAGCGAGCATGTCGGTAATCTTACCTTTACCTTCATCTCCCCAGTTTGCTCCAACTACTGCTTTTACCATAACTTTATTTCCTCCTATCACACATTAATCTCGGCTGTCATTCCAAGCATTTCACTATGGGAATCCAGAACTGGCTTCACAACCTTGGCAATAAAGGCCTCTGTCTGTTCTTTGGCACGTCCCACATATTTCTTCGGATCCATGGTCTTCTGAAGTTCCTCCAGAGTCAGGTTAAATGCAGGATCTGCTGCGATCAGCTCGAGAAGATTGTTGTCCTTGCCTTCTACCTTCACATTCTTACCAGCTTCCATGGAAAGCTCACGGATACGCTCATGAAGCTCCTGACGGTCTCCACCGGCTTTTACAGCGTCCATCATAATATTCTCAGTTGCCATAAATGGCAGCTCAGCCATCATATGCTTCTCAATAACTTTCGGATAAACCACAAGGCCATCCACTACATTGAGACACAGATCCAGGATTCCGTCAATTGCCAGGAATCCCTCTGGGATAGAAAGACGCTTGTTAGCAGAATCATCCAGTGTTCTCTCAAACCACTGGGTAGCAGAGGTGATAGCCGGATTCAGGGCATCTACCATTACATATCTGGAAAGGGAAGCGATACGCTCACTTCTCATAGGATTTCTCTTATACGCCATAGCAGAAGATCCGATCTGGGATTTCTCAAATGGTTCCTCCACTTCCTTCAGATGCTGAAGGAGACGAATGTCATTAGACATCTTATGTGCACTTGCAGCGATTCCGGCAAGGATATTCACAACACGGGTATCAACCTTACGGGAATAGGTCTGTCCGGATACCGGATAGCATTCTTTAAAGCCCATCTTGGCAGCGATCATCGGATCGATCTTATCGATTGTTTCCTGGTCTCCGTCAAACAGCTCCAGAAAGCTTGCCTGTGTACCTGTAGTTCCCTTAGAACCAAGAAGCTTGATGGTGCTAAGAACATACTCAAGATCCTCAAGATCCATCAGAAATTCCTGTGTCCAGAGTGTGGCACGTTTTCCTACTGTAGTAGGCTGTGCAGGCTGGAAATGGGTAAATGCAAGTGTAGGCTGGTCTTTATACTTATCTGCAAATTTGGAAAGCTCGGCAATTACATTCACCAGCTTCCTGCGGACCAGCTTCAAGGCTTCTGTCATAACAATAATGTCTGTATTATCTCCTACATAACAGGATGTTGCTCCCAGGTGGATAATTCCCTTTGCCTTCGGGCACTGTACACCGTAAGCGTATACATGGGACATAACATCATGACGCACTTCTTTCTCACGGGCCTTGGCAACATCATAGTTGATGTCATCTGCATGGGCTTTCAGTTCGTCGATCTGTTCCTGGGTAATGTTCAGTCCAAGCTCCTTCTCAGTCTCAGCCAGAGCAATCCAGAGTCTTCTCCAGGTGCGGAATTTCATATCCTGTGAAAAAATGTACTGCATTTCCTTGCTGGCATAACGCTCAGACAAAGGGCTTGTGTATCTGTCTGTACTCATTTTCTCTCTCCTGTTTCTTTTCTAATCAAGTGGATATTTCCTACATTTCGCGGATCATCTGCTTTATTTTGCAGCACAGACTGACAATTCAGCCTGTTTTTCCGTATACAAGGGGATTATATAACATACAAAGATTTTAAGCAAGCCCCTGATGAAATTTCCCCAAGAATTCCTTCATCCGCACATGGTCTGCAGAAAAGACCTCTTCCGGCGTGCCTTCTACTGCGATCAGCCCGTCGTCCATAAATATAATACGGTCTGAAATATCCCGCGCAAAGCTCATCTCGTGGGTGACGATCACCATGGTGATATGCTCTGCTGCCAGATCCTTGATAACCTTCAGAATCTCTCCTGTCAGCTCCGGATCCAGTGCTGAGGTTGGTTCATCAAAGAAAAGAATATCCGGATTCATGCAAAGAGCCCTTGCAATGGAAACTCTCTGCTGCTGGCCACCGGAAAGCTGATAGGGATAATAATTTTCTTTCTCGGAAAGACCCATTTTCTTAAGAAGCTCCCTTGCCTGTGCATAAACTTCTTTTTTGTCTCTTTTCTGTACCTTGATCGGTGCATCCGTAATATTCCGGATCACGGAAAAATGGGGAAAAAGATTGAAATTCTGGAACACCAGACCTATTTTTCCGTTTTTGATGATCTCACCGCCATCCGGTGTCTCAAGGCCAGTGGCACACCGAAGCAGTGTAGACTTGCCAGAACCGGACGGACCGATGATACTAAGGACTTCTCCTTTTTCCACCTCCAGGGAAATATCCTTAAGCACATCCAAAGCTCCGAAGCTTTTCTTTATATGTTTCATTTCAAATAATTTCATAATTGAATTGCTCCATTCTTTAAATCTTGTATCTGTCTTTCATTCATTAACAGGCGCCAAAGCGTGTCCAAAATAGTTCTAACGATAGTAATTCAGTTTTTTCTCCACCTTATCCATGATCACAGCTACCAAAAGATTAAACACATAATAGAATACCGCAGCCACAACAAAGGGCACCATAGTAGTCTGGGAGCTGGCAATCTGCTTGGCAAGAGTAAACATCTCCGCAACGGCCACGACAAAGGCAAGGGATGTATCCTTAACCAGGGTGATGATCTCATTTGTAACAGATGGAAGGATTCTTTTGATCACCTGCGGCAGAATGATTCTGAAAAAAGTCTGTGCCTTGGAATATCCCAGGATTTTCGCAGCTTCATACTGTCCCACAGGCATTGATTCGATTCCTCCACGGTATATCTCGGCAAAATACGCCGCATAATTAATGGTAAACGCAATAAATACAGCGATCAGACTGTACCCCATGGAAATCCGGATTCCAAAAATAAAGTAAGGTCCGAAATATACTACCATCAGCTGCAGCATAAGAGGTGTTCCACGCATAATAGAAATATAGGCGGAAATGATCCACCGTATCACCGGTATTTTTGACATTTTCCCCCAGCATACCAGAAGTCCTAATGGCAGGGAAAAAATAAGGGTTACAAAGAAAATTTCTGTGGTCACCGTCATTCCCTTTGCAAGCTGGCTTAACATTACACTAAAACTCATTGTTACTACATTCCTCCTGTTTGTCTTTCCGCCAAGAAAAGAGGGTGCACCAGGTACCCTCTTTTCCGCTCTTTATCTGTACATTATAACGTTCCTATCATCATAATAACTTTCAAAGCACCAATGGTGCCATATTTCCATTTATTCTGCCTCATCCTCTGCTGTAGTCTCTTCTGTATCAGCAGCATCCGCACTTGCATTTTCCTCATCCGCATCTGCGCTTTCCTCATCCCCGAGGCAGAGCATATCTGCTACTTCATACTGCTGGGCCAGTTTATCGATCTCCCCATCCTCATACAGCTTCATCACTTCTGCCCATACAGTGTCACGGAGTTCTTCATTTCCTTTGGCAAATCCGATACCATACTGCTCACTCTGGATCGGCTCATCCAGGATCTTATATTTGCCTTCTTCTCTCTGTGCAAGCTGGTACTTGGCAACACCGATATCTACAGCAACTGCATCTGCTGCACCGGAATCGATGTTCATAAATGCTGTATTGTAATCCGGATTCTCAGTAAGGGAACCGAAGCTGTCTGTCAACGCCTTATTGTCATCGCTGTTCAAGGCATCAAGTGCAGCGGAAGCAGCCTGCACTACAACATTCTTACCAGCAAGATCAGCTAATGTCTCAATTCCGGAATCAGAAGCCACTACCATAACCTGCTCATTATTCAGATATGGAGCAGACCAGGTGTAATCGTCCTCACGTCCATTGATTGTAAATCCGTTCCAGATGCAATCGATATTTCCGGAATTTAATTCCATATCCTTGGAATCCCAGTTGATCGGCTTCTTCACAAGCTCCCATCCAAGATTATCACATACCTTCTGGGCAATATCCAGGTCAAAGCCTACATACTCTCCATTTTCATCCATATATCCGAAAGGTGGATACTCCGCATCGAATCCAACTGTTAAAGTCTTGCTGTCCGCATCTGCATAAACAGTCACACCAGAGCACACACCAGCTGCCATCAGGGCACTCATCATAATTGCCAGCATTCTTTTCTTCATAATATCTATCCTCCTGAAAAAATCATTCTATAATTTTAGTACGTTTTCACGCTACCATGCTAAAGCATGTTTGTATGGTAGCATACGAAGCTTGTTCTGTCAACACAATTTTTATTAAAAAAGCACAGGTCCCATCATGAACCCGTGCTTCTATGATATTCTCCAGTCAGTTTCTCCAGAATTTCATCTGTCTTCCCTGGCCTGATGCTGACTTCTTTTTTCTGTGCAAAATTATCCAGAGCCTTTTTTAAGGCTTCCTTTACTTCTTCTGATACCTTCAGCTCCTTTACCCGGTTTTCATATTCTCCCGGCTTCTTCACGCTGCGGTAAGCGAGCAGGTAGCACACCAGCTCTTTCTCATTACTTTCTGTGAGAAATGCCTCCCAGAAGCACTCCATTGCTTTCTCCATCTGGAACAGATAACTGTATGCACATCCAAGATTATGCCAGATACTCATAGTCAGTCCCGGCTTTACCTGATCCAGGTCTTCTTTTTTCAGAAGCTCCTGATAAACCTTTATCGCACTTACATACATCTTATTTTCCACCAGGGCATCCCCTTTTCTCTTTTTCCGAAGAAGTGGTGCTTCCTGATCCAGTCTGGCAAGCTTTACATTTAGTGCTTTCAACTCATCATAAGTAAGATAATTGATCTCTTTGAACACTGGATACAGCACATCTTCTGCGCTGGCAAACTTGCCAAGATGGGGACGAAGCTTGGCTGCCAGCCTTGGCAGATCCAGTTCTTCACTGATCCAGGTACAAAGCGTCTCATTCATAATGGAAGAATCCACCAGATACAGATTGTGGTACAGATAATAACAAAGCTCTTCCAGGGAATATATATTGGTATTGATGCTCTCTACAAAAAATGGCTTATCCGCCTTTTTTGTCTGACATAAAATATAACCGCTCATTCTCTGCCTCCTTTACCACTCTACCAGCTCATCCCAGACCTTGCCGCTTGATGGGAACATCTCCCCGAATCCAAGATCCTTTGCAACAATACGGCATTTTTTCCGGGATACATATGCAAGAGACAGGGATAACCTGGTTGTTTTATTCGGCCGCACAGGAAGCCCTGGAAGTCCCATGATAACCTTCTTTTTCTGCTTTTCCCCAAAGGTACCAACGGTGAAAACAAGCTCCGTTACATCATCCAGGATCAGCTCACATTCCGCTTTGCATTCATACCAGTTTTTTCCGGCTTCGATAAGCGGATAATAGGCTGGTGCGCCCATCACGCGCATATCCATTCCCACATCCTTCAGTACAAGGGCCGGACTCATATAACGGTAACCTTTTAAAATCTTATCTTCCAGTCTCTCCTTGCCTGCTGCGCATGCACCCTTAGCAAAAAGATTATTTCCATAATACACTTTTCTTCTCTGCATGCAAAGGCTTCCAACTGACAGTTTCGCCCATTTGGGGCTGAACCCATATCCAGTGATCTGGATACTGGAAAAAAGTCCTGTACCAAGAGTTTCCCGGATGAAATCGCGGAAAGCCTCATCTCTTGCCTCAACTGCCTTCTCCCCCTCTTCTTCCGGTGCTGTAAGAGATGGAAGGACAGCCCTCTTTGGTTCCTCAAGCCGCACCAGAACCGGTCTGGTACTGCTATCCATAGTCAGCTGCTGGAACTTCACCTCGTCCTGGTCAAAAGAATACCAACCAATACTGCGGTTCCAGGTTTCTCTTTTCTGGGTAAGGGAATAATAATAAAAGCTCTCCCCATGATCTATCAACATATACTGACTCTTGGAAAAGCCAATGGCTTCACAGGCTTTTTCCATATTTTTCACCTGGATGTCCTCAAGCTGCGGGCTTGTGAGCACCAGGCATTTTGTGTTTTTCACAAGATCTGCCACCCCAAGGAATTTCAGCATTCCTTCCAGAAAAACCTGAAGCAGTTCCCAGGGTTCCACCTGTTCTCCAAGAATCTGTACTTTTTCCTCTTTCTTACAGATCCCATACAGGTCATCGATCATCTGTCCGCCTTTTTCCCTGGCGAAATAAACAGCTTCAAGGCCGATGGTGTATTCTTTATGCTCTCCTCCACGCCTGCAGATACAGGTCGGTGCCTCATATTCCTGTGCCCCGACTTTCATGGACACGGAACAAGGCTCCTCCCCTTTGCGGTCATAATAACAGATCTGGGAATAATCTTTTCCAAAATCAATTCCTATGATCAAATCACGAATTTCGTTCATATATTCAGTCCTCTTCTGTAATGACAAACATTTCTTTCACATATTGTTCCTGGCGGAGATACTGCTTCAGCGCTTTTTTCACCTCGTCATGCTTGTCCAGCTTCCTTGCAGACAGGATCTGGTTGATCATCTGGTATTTGCTGAACGGTGTGCCTTCCACCTTGCTCATATTCAGCACTCTCTCCGGTGATTTTTTCGTCTGTCCGTCACACTCTTCCAGGAAATAGTAGTGCAGGGTTTCCCCGTAAAACATGGTAAATGGTTTGGTAAAAATCCCCTGGTATACATTCTTAAGAGGCTCTGTTTTGTATTCCAGCTTTCTGCCAAGACCTGTATCCAGAGCGTACACAAGAGTCACCTTCGCCTTCGGATCCGTATGATACTCCACGCAGGTTTTATCATCCATCTGATACAGACTTAAAATTTCCGTTGGGAGTCGGTGGAAGAAAGAAAATACCATTTCTTTCTCCATACACATCTTAAGAAGCTCTTTTTCTATGGAAAGAAGAGTCTCATTTCTGCCTTTTTCCCTGGAAAGCTCTTTAAACAGGGCAAGATGGCACACTTCGTTCACCGGCCATTTCTGCATATAAGCATTTATCAGACAGTTTTTCACAAAGGGACTCATGGTATACTCTTTTACAAAAATACCGTAGGAAACATGAGTCAGGTAACCACTTACGATCCATTCCCTTCCGGAATGACGGATATAGGACTCCAGCACATGCTCCCCTTCCTTGCGGTAATCTGCTGTAAACATAAGAAGCTGAAGGATCTTCTCTTCCAGGTCGTAGGTATCCAGCTCGAAGCCAACCGCACTTTTCCAGATGGAAAAGATTTCGTCCATAGGGCCGAAACGGTATTTCATCAGATAAGTAAGGGTTACCTCATCATAAAAACCATTTCTGTACACATCCGAAGCAAGGGCAAGAAGCTCCTCATCTTCCAGCATATCACAACGCACGATCATACGGCTGACAAGCTTAAGGAGGCTTCTCATATCCACAGCTTCATAGCCAAATTCCTCGATGATTCCCTGTGCCTGGGAAAATAAACTACGGCTTATAAGAACCTCCAGAAGCTTCTGTCTGTCCACCCGGGCATATTCCCGGTAGTCCATCTGCTTCAGGTATTGGTCAAGGTCTTCGCCGAATACATGCTCTGCATAATAATCCAGGATTCTGTGGCGGACCTTCTGTTTATATTCCATGCAAAAGGCATCTGATTTCACCAGTCTCTGGAAAATGTCCAGATTGTTTTTATCCAGTTCATGGCTTTCACAATAATGAAGAAGCACACCTGGCTCTGTTACGCCAAGGGACAATACTTTCTTAACTGCCTCTTCTTCATCCATGGTTTTCTTAAGACTGTAATCTACCGTCGCACTGTATCTGCGCTGTTTATCATCCTGGAAAAGAATAGCGGCATCTTCTGTATAAATTCTTGGATATGCCACTCCCTGGACACAGGTATAAATCTCTTCCAGCTCCATCTGACTATGCCGCACGATCACATAGCGGACCTTTTTGTCATCAAAATACAACCGATGGGTAAACATCCTCTGTGCTATAGGATCTGCTGCCTCTTTGGTCCTGGGGCTAAGAAGGAACTCCTGATACAGAACTGCATAGCTTTCATTCATTTTGCCCTCAGACAGCTTTTTCTTCGCAAACTCCCGCATACTCTGCATATAGCGTTCGTATGCAGCAGGCTCTTTCTCTTTATTCGCGATAATACAGGAATAGATGAATGCCCTCTTGGAATCTCCCAGTGAATCACTGTTATAGGTAAAGTACATCAAAAGGGCCTTTGGCAGCTCGATCCGCCTGGAGGTATCCATGGTCTCCACATAATACTCATAAAGCCTTGTGAGACGCAGGCCATGCTCCACTGCAAGGGAAAACCAGCGGAAATATTCCGTTTTCCTTGGGTTTCCCTTCATCACATACTTACAGATAGCTTCCAGGGTATCATCCGAAGAATACTGATCATAGCCTTTTGTCATTGCCTGGTAAATACTCTCATTATAGTCTTTCTCATATCCTGAAAGATATGCAAGACGCATTACCAGTTCTTCTGTGAGAAGGTTTCTTCTCGCAGCAAAACGGAACACCTGTCCCCAGAAGCTGTTCAGCCTGTGGAGAAGTGTCATATCCTTACAGATAATTTTCCATGCCTCCAGATAAAGGAACGGACTCCTGCAGCCCTTGTCAAACTGCTCTTCCAGCACAAACAAAGCCTTGGAAGGAGTCTCCTTATATGCCGGATCCAGTTTCAGAAGGATCCATAACAGGGCAAAGCTGTCACTTTTCTGCATATAGAAGTTACGGATTCTGGACACCGCATGGACTTTATCTTTATACAATCCAGTTAACGTACACAGATACAGGTAAATTCCTGCAAACTCCAGGTCATCTCTTGTATAAGATTTGTCCTGATAGCTCTCCAGAAGCTTCCTTGCGTCTTCATGATGATTCTCCATATACAAAAGGAAGGCCTCATACATCTGGTATTCCGGATAATCACAGCCAGACTGGTGCAGCTGGTTCAGAATATAATGACTGCTTGCACTCCATGTGGAAAAATCCATCCAGCCCTTCGCTGCAGGATTCTCTTTCCCCGTCAGACAACTGGCAGCAGCAGTTTCATAGCACAGATAAGCCAGGCAGTCTTTCAGAAGTTCCAGCTTGCTTTTCTCCTGCGCAATACGGATATCCACATCCAGCTTACTGCCTGTAGAAGCAACAATCGTGTAAGTAAGCTCCTGATAAGGACTTTTCACCACGATCCTGCCGAACTGGTTTCCACTTCCAAGCTTCTCCCTGTGGACCAGATATTCCACCTCGTAGTGGCTTCCGAGAAAATCTTCATCTGTCACTACCTTACGGGGAACTTCAAGAAAATCGCCATATGTTTCCACATCAAGACGCAGATGTCCCCATCCGCTTCTCTGAATGTAAAAAGATTCCTTTACCGAATCATTCAGTTCGTAATATTCTTTTGCCACATCCCTGGCACTTATAAGCACTTTTTCTTTCCTGCCAGCGGCAATCAGAAATTCCTCAAGATGCTGGTAGGTTACAGGCTGCCTGGAAAATCCCTGATATAAGGTCTGGATCTTCTGGTCTTCTTTTTCCAGGATCCTGGCAAAACTGCCATCCTTAAAAATGCGGAATGCCTCTTTAAAATCATCCTTCGCAATCTGTGCAAACCCATCCAGATCTTCCACAACACCGGAAAAGCTGCGGATCTCTTCTTTCTCAATTTCCACTTCAAATGGAAGACGGGCTTCTCCCACATTTGTAGTAAAGCACAGCCAGCCCTTCAGACTGTCACCAGGTGCAAGACCTACGGTATCCACGCCAAATGGAAGGCGCACGGTAGTCCCTGAAATATGGTCCATTGCCGGTACTAACCGGCGGCTGGAAGAGGTCACATAACCGCGGATCTTACGGTTATCCTCTGTCCCCACATATACCTCACCCCGTTTGGTCTCTCCTGCCTTCATCCTCAGGGAAATTTTTTCTTTCGAAAATACAAGCTGCGGCTGTTCATATTCAAAATTTCCGTTTAAAAGCTGTTCGATCTTTTTTTTCAAAATCATTCACCTTACGTCTTTCGTATTCTTGCGACGTTACTGCTTTCCTCGCAATCAGCAGTTACTCTTTCATTATTATAATGATTTTCCCCCTTTATTTCAATGTAAATATTGTAAAAAGGATCTGTGGATACAAAAGCCTGGTTTCAGACATGCTCTGGTTTCCTTATAACGAAAAAGCTTTCGCGCCGGGCCGCCGTAAAGCTGCCCTGCTGCGAAAGCTTTTCGTAATTTTTTATCTTACTTCTATACCCTTATTTCTTTTTGTTTCTTTTTCTATAGGAGCAGATTGTCAGTACTTCCCACAATGCAAGAAGCAATACAATAACAACATCAGCTGTTCTGACTATCATTACCCATCCCGGTGTCTTCATATTCCGTTCATCCATAGCATTGGAATTAGCAAGACTGTAAAGAATATTATGGCAAGCCTGACGCATAGCCGTTACAGTTCCAGGATTTTCCACATCTGTCGCATATGCCTTTGCATCACCGGCAGAACTCAGCATTTTATCTCCTCCGGTTCTGATTGCTGCATTTGCATACATAATACCGTCAGTTGTTCCGTTGAACCAGTCAGAAACTGTAGATCCAACAAAGCCCCATTCGTCGCGCAGTACAGTCTGAAGCAGTTCCTTACAGGATCCAGCCCATACATTTCCTACATAGTTAAGCATGTTTCCACTAAATCTGCTATATTCAGAAGAATTTACCTTCACCGGAATATGTACGCAATTTTCAAAGCTTGCCGTATCCGAAACCTGCATTTCTCCATTTCCATGACCACGCAATTCTATGGTTATACCAGTTGGATCAGAAATTTCGAAGTATTTAAACCCAGCTACTGCGCCATCCTGCATATTAGCAATATACTGTCTGGCATTCACATCCCCATCCTTTTTGTCCTGTGTAAAATAAGGATGATCTTTCAGCTTTTTTTTCGGTTTTCCTATATCATATCTTCCTGTTCCCTCTTTTGCCCATAAATGACAAGCGATTCTGGCTTCGTAGATGCCTTCTCCCCGAAGCGGTCCGCCATTTAAGCCACAGCTGGTCATTTCCGCCTGCAGAAATTCACCGTTTTCATTTCTGATAAGCGGCTCTGCACAAGCCTGTCTGGAATAAGAATTCTGGTTTGTCTGCCTGTGATAGAAAATATAGTATTGACTGTCTATTTTTAACATTCCACCATGGTTATTGCCAATATAATTTTTCGCATCTTTTTCTTCCATATGTCTCGTAGGAAAAATATCTCCATTGCTGATCAGTGTTCCCTTGTACACAAAGCCTTCTGTAGGAGAATCGCTGACTGCATAACATAACTCATGGTTTACCCTTGATGAATAAACAAAATAATATTTTCCATCATATTTCCGGATTGAACTTGCCTCAAAAAATTCATGGTTAAAAAAGGAGCCGGTTCCCTGCTTAGGAAACAATAGTTTTTCCGGTGTTTTAATGGTTACCATATCTTTTTCCAGCTCCAACACATAGCCGCCCTCACTTTTGAGTTTGTGAAAGCCGGTTACAACAGCTGGAATTGGCGTATAAAATCCGGAATACAAATAAACTTTCCCATCATCATCTACAAGAACCCCGGGATCAAATGGAAAAGAGTCTCCTTTTTTTCTCCCCCATAACGTGCCATCCTTATAATGCACATGCCCATAAAACTCATAAGGTCCTGCAGGGTAGTCACTTACCGCAACCCCCATGATTCCCATAAAATCGAATGCATAATAAAGATAATATCTTCCATCAGCACCAACTACAACATCTGGCGCAAACAGCAGCCGAAGCCCCAGTTTATTTTTAGGATCCTGGTTTCTGCGATAAATAACGCCTTCGTACCGCCAGTCTGACAGATCGCCTTTCGGAGCTGAATAGCACACATAATCATTTGCACAAAACATGGGAAAATTAAATCTGTCATGGGACCCATATACATAAACCCGATTTCCAAATACATACGGCTCTCCATCCGGAATGTATTCATATTGAGGCAAATACGGATTCACGGCTTGCTTCTTCACTTTTTCCCTCCTTTTTTTATTTTTTATCATAATGCCTCCTTATCTGGTGCAAAAATGATCTTATTCACCACAAAGAAAATTACCATGGACACACCGCCATTTAAAACAGTGGTGCCAATATTGTAAAGAAAACTTGGCACATAGCTTCCGGCAACTGCCACCCAGATACAATTAACTGAGTTGACAATACAGGTTACGACACCAAAAGAAACAAGATACGCCAGTCCCTGATACACGATATTTCCCTTACTTCGAAAGACAAAATTTCTCTGTATTGGAAAATTCACACACTCTCCTGCAAACATCGCAATCATATATGCACAAAAATAGGGCAGTCCCCCATGAGACGCATCATATCCAATTATATTCCACTTGAAAGTCTCCCCTAACAAGGTGATCTCTTTTCCCGGAAATCCAAAATCAACCACCGGCAGATTTTGAAATGCATAGGGAAGAAACTGCAGCAGCAGATACTTAAAAACCGTGATCAGATTACAAACGACCACATACAAGCCACCTTCCCGCACCCATTTCGCCAGTCTCGGATTTTTCTTTACAAAGCCCTTCCATTTTTCTGAAAGATACTTCAAAATATTCCTCCTTTCCTTCGTGCAAGATCATCCTAACATATTTTCCCTCTATTGGTTTACCCATTTCATAAACGGATTTTTTATTTCATAAAATGTTTCTTTCTACAAAAAAGGCAAAAGAAGAAACGCTTTTCTCCTTTTGCCGTTCTGTTTTAAATTTCTGTCTTTTAATGTTCAACTTTTTCCTGTGGAGGAAGA
Organism: Clostridia bacterium; assembly: GCA_029101305.1. GTDB lineage: Bacteria > Bacillota > Clostridia > Lachnospirales > Lachnospiraceae > Blautia_A. The sequence goes on from JAQXQS010000206.1 coordinate 26,716, forward strand.
GGAATCAGTATATTAATGGTAACCCAGTGATTCTCCGCTTTTATCTCCATTGTTCCATGATATTTTTCTACAGAATACCGAATACTTTTCAGTCCAAAACCATGATTGGCTTTATCCTTTTTTGTGGTTGACGGAAGTCCATTTTCTATTTTCAGTTCCTCCTGCAGATAATTTTCAAACCGGATCAAAACAAATTCTGCCATTTTGGATACCGTCACGTGAATCAGTCTTTTTTCTTTGTCCTCAATCTGTATCACATGTTCAATCGCATTGTCCAGTGCATTTCCGAAAATCGTACACAGATCCATGACATAAATATGATTCAGCAATGTTCCATCTGCTACACAGGTGAAAGTAATGTCACGTCTGGTACATTTAAAGCTGGTTCCGGTAAGCAATGTATCCAGTACACCATTTCCTGTTTTAAACATGGATTCATAGTCTTTGATTCCCTGTTCAATTTCCTCCAGATAAGCTTCTTTCTTGTCCGGATTTTTCTCCTGACGCAATATATTGATCTGATGCTTCAGATCATGATATTTATGATTGATAGTATCAATACTTTCCTGGGATAAACGGTATTGGGAATATTGTGTCCGCAGAATATTCTGTATCGCAGACAATTCTTTTTTCATATGTGCTTCCGAAAGCTGCAGATGATAGGCCAGCAAAAACGCATATCCCCCAACATCGATCAGCGTCCGGATATTAAACGCCTCTCTTGCAAAAGGACTGCTAAATGGCGTATTCGAATAAACATAGCTTAAATTACTCAGACAAAAACACACAATTCCCAGTATAGCTGTAGTCAGCAGCTCCTTAGCCGTAGCACCATCCAGAATATGTTCCTGTCTGCTTTCCACAAAATAAATTCCAGCAGCTCCTGCTATGTACACTGCCAGCATAAAACCGTGTTCAAACACCCTGGTAGCTGTAATCAGGTTTTCCGTTATAAAATAAGAAATCTGCCATTCCAGTGATGCCATCATTTCTGCCAGAACAAAAGCTCTTACCAACCAATAGCCAGCAGTGATCCGATTGCTTTTTCCGCACAAAATGAAAAATCCATACATAACTGTCACAGCCACGATCATCCCTGGAATCCAGAACATCAAAGGAGCCGCACCAATCGCCACCTGAATCATGGCCAGTAGTATCAGTGTTCCCCCAGATACCAGCCATTCTTTTTTGGAAAATGGATTTCCCTTTCGCATAATCACAAGATAAACCATACAGGAAAGCCATTCTGCAAGTGCAGTATATATTTTGGGTATATCCCTGATTGCCGTTACACTATCCATTATTTTACATTTTCTCCTGCATAAGTCGTCAATGCCTTTTGAAATTCTGTTTTCTTGGATCTGCTGATCATTACCTGGCCATTTGACAAAATTGCCCATCCATCCCGTATTGCCCTCACATGTGCCAGATTTACCAGATATCCCTTATTGCATCGAAAGAAATTACAATCCTTTAATTCGTTCTCTATTTCCTTCATGGAACGAATCGTTGATTCATAAACCTGATTCCGGGTATGATAAATCAGTCTGTGCCCTTCGCTTTCAATCCAGCTGATTTCAGATACCGGTACTTTGTCCACTCCGTTTTTAGAAATAATATGAATATACCGCTCTACTCTTTTCTTCATTCGTCCTACCGCTCTTAAGATTTTCTGTGAAAAAGCAAAATAAGAAATTGGTTTCAGGACATAATCCAGTGCATCTACCTCATACCCCTGGATTGCATATTGTACCATATTAGTTATAAAAATGATGATAACCTCCCGGTCAGATTCCCGGATTTTTTTTGCCGCATCCATTCCATTCATAAACTGCATTTCAATATCCATTAAAATAATATCGTATTTTGCAGAATAATTCTCTACGATCTCATCACCATCTGCAAAAACAGAGATCTGAACCTCTTCGTTATTTTCCTGTTCATAGCGCTTCAGATATTCGTATAGAATATTTCTGTAATTCTCTTCATCTTCTACGATTGCAATATTCAGCATAGTTCCGTCTCCATTTTAAGCACTTAAATTTCTTTGTATTCCATAATAGTAGCACAATTTAAATTTATGGTAAAGTTCTGAAAATGTTTTTTCCATCTGCTGAAAAGCACTTCTGGCAAGCTTTCTTCATAAAATATATAAAACTCCCCTTTGAGGTAGCGATTTGAAGACTTTTATGAAACCTTTGACAATAGCCGAGGAGCGGTATTATCTTGCGCAGTACCAAAGGGGCGATATGGAAGCGAAAAATATTCTCATAGAACGTAATCTGCGGCTTGTTGCCCATGTGGTAAAAAAATATCAGGGAACGGATCTGGAACTGGACGATCTGATTTCCATCGGAACCATCGGTCTTATGAAAGCAATCTCTACTTTTAACCCTGAAAAAACAGCCCGGCTGTCCACATATGCCGGAAAATGCATCAACAATGAGCTGCTGATGTTACTTCGTTCAAGAAAAAAACATGCCAGAGAAATTTCCTTATATGAGCCTATCGGAACAGACAAAGAAGGAAATGAAATCAGTCTTCTGGATGTAATAGAAGGTCCTGCGGTGGATGTTGTGGAGGAGTACTCCACACGGGAAGATATCCGTCATTTGCTTAATTCTTTGAAATTTGTCCTGTCCAAGATGGAATATCAGGTAATCTGCTCCCGTTATGGACTTTTCGGGCAAAGGGAACAGACCCAGCGTGAAATTGCCCATCAGCTTCACATCAGCCGTTCCTATGTTTCCCGAATTGAAAAAAACGCCCTGCAGAAACTGCGGACGCTTTTTCCTGAAACATGATTTATTTAATCCAACATTCTCCTTACCTGTAAAATACAAGGCAAGACAAAACAGCCCATGTAAAATACAGTTTGTATTTATCCTTCACTACGGCGGAGGATATCATAAACCTGTACCTCGCCGCCAAGGTCTACAAACAGCTTCTGCTGCGGATGGGGAGCGCTTTCTACTGAATTGCCCTCCTCATCATAGATTGCCTTAACCGGAACCTGCAAATTGGTTCCATCCGGCTTCATGATCTCAATGATCTCGCCTACCGTAAATTTGTTTCTCTGCGTGATCTGGACATAGCCCCTCTCGTCAATGGCCTCTGCAAATCCGAGATACGTATATCCCTTCTCATAAGTATTATTATCATAAATCTGAGCTTCCTGGTTTGGTTTCCCATAGAAAAATCCAGTCGTAAACTTCCGGTAAGTGCATCCGGCAATCTGCTCCTGATACCAGGACATATTCGCCTGATACTTCGCAGGATCCTCCAGATAATCATCAATGGCCTTGCGGTAGGTACGGGCAACCGTAGCTACATAAAGAGCAGTCTTCATACGGCCCTCAATCTTCAGGCTGTCGATTCCGCTTGTAAGCACATCATCCATATGCTCGATCATACAAAGATCCTTAGAATTAAAAATATAAGTTCCCCGTTCATTCTCATAAACCGGCATATATTCTCCCGGTCTCGACTCTTCCACGATGGAATATTTCCAGCGGCAGGGATGTGTACAAGCGCCCTGGTTCGCATCTCTTCCTACCAGGAAATTGCTGAGGAGGCAACGTCCTGAATAAGAAATGCACATAGCCCCGTGGATAAAGGTCTCAATCTCCATATCCTCCGGAATATTGGCACGGATCTGGCGGATTTCCTCCAGGGAAAGCTCACGGGCACTTACCACACGTTTCGCCCCAAGATTATACCAGAAACGGTAAGTCTCATAATTGGTGTTATTTGCCTGGGTACTGATATGCCGCTCGATTTCCGGACAGATTTCCTTCGCGTAAGTATAAATACCTGGATCTGCTATGATCAGGGCATCCGGCTTCAGTTCCTTCAGCTCTTTCAGATATTCCCTTACACCGGCCAGGTCGTAATTGTGTGCAAGAATGTTTACCGTCACATAGACCTTAACACCATGCTTATGGGCAAACGCGATTCCCTGAGCCATCTCTTCTTTTGAAAAATTACGGGCCTTGGCACGAAGACCAAAAGCCTCTCCTCCGATATAAACAGCATCTGCTCCGAATACAGTGGCAATCTTCAAAACTTCAAGACTGCTTGCCGGAACTAATAATTCTGGTTTACGCATGCTTCTCCTCTTTCTTTACGCTGATGGCAGCTCCGTCTCCCAAGGGAAGAATCGAAGTCTCCAGCAGCGGGTTATGTTTCAATTCATAGAGATACCTGCGCATCCGTTTGTAAATCGTACGGTTGCGCCGTTCCACAAGATAATGGGATTCAATAATATCCCCCTCCTGAAGAACATTATCAGAAACAAGAATGCTGCCCTCATGCATTAATCGAAGCACATCCGGCAGCCAGTTAATATACTGCCCCTTGGCAGCATCCATAAAAATAAAATCATATGTTCCTTCCAGTTCTTTCAGGATCTCGCCTGCGTCCCCGGTAAGAAAACGGATTTGTTCTTCCCTTCCTGCCTTTTTGAAATTCTCTCTGGCAATGGGAATCCTTTTTTCATAATTTTCGATTGTTGTTATCTTCAGATTCTCAGGTCCGTACTCGCACATCAGCAAGGTGGAAAAACCTACAGCAGTCCCAACCTCCAGTATACTTAAAGGACGTGTAGCAGCAAGAAACATTTTCAGAAAGCTCTGCATTTCCTTGCGAATAATGGGCACCCTTCCTGCAAGAGCTTCTTTTTCCAGTTCTTCCAGAAAAGGAGTATTCCCCATATCAAGAGAATTGATGTACGTACGCATCCTTTCCTCAACGATCACTGTGCAGACTCTCCTTCCTTAGCTGTGCCATCCTCAGCTGCATCTGCGGTCTGGGTATCTGCAGTCCCGGTATCTGCAGTCTGGGTATCAGTGGTGGCAGCTGTATCCTGTGTAACACCGGTCTGTTCTTCATCTCCTGCAAGAATTCCCATAATACGTGTCGGAGTATAAGCAGTACTTAAAAGATAAGTTCCAGCCTTCATCTGCCCCTTATATGTAGAAAGCTTCTCCTGCGCAAAAAATACCAGACTGTCATCGATCAGGCCCTTACTTTTCAGGATCTTTGCGACATCATAAGTAGAAGAACCTTCCGGAATCACCACGGTTACTTCCTGTCCTGCTCCAGGACTGACTGCCTGCTGGTTAAAAACATTATACCCAAATTGATATGCTGACTTGCCGATCCAGAAGATCAGCACTGCGACACAGACATAAAAAGCTGTACGGAAAATTCCGCTGGCAACAAAAAGCCCCGCCTTTCCTACCTGATCTCTTGTATTACCCATGTTTCCTCCTTATAATCCAGGATAACCGTTCAGAGTAAATTTCCCCAATACTCCTTATTGGCTCTGAACCTTTACAACTCCGGAATATCCAGTTCAATTCCCTCTGTAAGTGTCTTACAGATTTTCTGCATAAGCTTACAAAGTGCAAGCTCAGCGTCAAGAAATGCATTCACAAGTGGATCTCTTCGAAGCTCCCTGGATTCTCTGTTGAGCTGCTCCGTAACACGGAACAGCTCTTCTCTGTTTGCTTCATTCTGTAATCTGAAATTATTCCCCCTGAATGCATCCACTCTGCTCATAAGCTCCGGATTCTCCTTCAGGAGATCTCTGTATTTTTCAAATTCCTGATACTCTTCACTATTGTGTACAGCTACTAAAAGAGCATCTATACACGCTTTCATTTCATCCATTGCTGCCTCCGCTTATGCTTCCATAATGATCGGAAGGATCATCGGACTTCTCTTGGTCCGTTTCCATACATAATCACTAAGGGCATCTTTCACTGCTGTCTTAATCTTACTCCAGTCAGTAATGCCTCTGTCCAGACAGTTATCAAGTGCCTGTTCCACCACTTCCCTTGCATGATCCATAAGATCCTCGGACTCCCTTACATATACGAAACCTCTGGATACAATATCCGGTCCTGCAAGAACTACATTGCTATGCTTCTCAAGCGTCATGACAACGATCATGATACCATCCTCTGCAAGGTGCTGTCTGTCCCGAAGTACGATATTTCCAACATCTCCCACACCAAGTCCGTCTACCAGGATCGCACCTGTGTGCACAGAACCTGTCACTGCAGCACTGTTCTCATCCAGCTCCAGAACATTTCCGGATTTCAGGATAAAAATATTATCCTTGGAATATCCCAGCTCTTCCACAACCTGCTTCTGAGCAGTAAGGTGACGGTACTCGCCATGTACCGGGATCGCATATTTCGGTTTTACAAGAGAGTAGATCAGCTTGATCTCCTCCTGACATGCATGTCCGGATACGTGTGCATCCTGGAAAATAACTTTTGCACCTTTCATGGACAGTTCATTGATAACCTTTGAAACAGCTTTCTCATTGCCCGGAATCGGATGAGAACTGAAAATAATGGCATCATTCGGCTTGATGGTGATCTTCTTATGAATACTTGCAGCCATACGGGAAAGTGCTGCCATAGATTCACCCTGGCTTCCGGTGGTAATCAGTACCAGCTGCTCATCCGGATAATTCTTCACCTGATCGATCTCGATAAGAGTCTGATCCGGAATACGTAAATATCCAAGCTCTGCGGCCGTGGTAATAACATTTACCATACTGCGGCCTTCTACTGCTACCTTACGTCCAAAACGGTATGCTGTATTGATGATCTGCTGCACACGGTCTACGTTAGATGCAAAAGTAGCGATAATGATACGTGCTGTCTTATATTCATTAAAAAGATTGTCAAAAACATGACCTACTGTACGCTCAGACATGGTAAAGCCCGGGCGCTCTGCATTGGTAGAGTCACACATAACAGCAAGGACACCTTTGCGTCCGATCTCTGCAAATCTCTGCAGATCAATGGCATCGCCAAATACAGGTGTGTAATCCACCTTAAAGTCGCCTGTGTGTACCACGATTCCCACAGGGGAATAGATTGCCAGTGCGGAAGCATCCTGGATACTGTGGTTTGTCTTAATAAATTCGATGGCAAAATCGCCCAGATTGATCACCTGACCGTGTTTTACCTCTTTTAATTTGGTAGTCTTGGTCAGATTGTGCTCTTTCAGCTTGTTGCTGATCAGTGCCAGGGTCAGCTTGGTAGAATAGATCGGGGCATTTACTTCCTTCAGTATATACGGAAGTGCTCCAATATGATCCTCATGGCCATGGGTGATCACAAAGCCCTTGACCTTGGAGATATTCTCCTTCAGATAGGTTACATCCGGAATTACAAGGTCAATTCCCAGCATATCATCTTCCGGGAAGGAAAGTCCGCAATCCACTACTACTATACTATCTTCGTACTCAAATGCTGTAATATTCATTCCGATCTGTTCCAGGCCGCCAAGTGGTATGATCTTCAGCTTGGAACCGTTGTTATTCTTGCGCGGTCTTTTTAATGCAGGCTTGCCCTGGCTGCGAAGCTGTGGCTTATAATTGCCCTTCGCATTTCTGCCCTCTCCTGCTGGTTTTTGTCCTTCTTTTTTAGGCTGCGCCTTATATCTGTAATTTTTATGTCTGAAATTTGGTTTTCTTGTTCCATTTCCGGCAGCCGGAGTCTTCTGCCCGCTGCTGTTCATTTCATTTTCCGTCTTCAATCGATCCATCCTCCATTTTTGCGCACTTTACCCTCCAGATTCACGGCTCGAGAATAAAGCGTCTTTATTTTGTAAAAAGCCAGTCCACCCGGCCTGCGTAAGGAGCATTCTGCCAGATTTAACTAATCATGCCTGATAACAATGGCACTATTATACTTCAAGATCCACGTCATCCAGCATCTGTTCAAACACTTTGGAAATCGCGATCAGTTCATCCTCATCTTCTACCATCTCATAGCTGGCTTCCTCGCTTCCTTCTTCGGAAACGTCTTTCATAATATAGGCATTCGCCTCATCATCCTGTGAATCGGAAACCAGAAGGTATGTGATTCCTGCCACTGTAGTCTGTTCTTCCACAAAAAATTCTATAATCCCGTCCTCGGATTGAAATTTAATTTTCTCCATTCTCTTCTTCCTTATTCATCATGCTCATTCTGTCCAGATATCCCTGTAAGATCAAAACCGCTGCCATCTGGTCAAGGAACTGCTTCCGGTTCTCACGTCTGACACCGGTCTCCATCAAAGTACGCTCCGCTTCTGCCGTGGTCAGCCGTTCATCCCACATCACAACAGGCAGGCCAGTCCGATTCTCCAGTTTTTCTTTAAACTCGAGAGATTTCTCTGCCCGCTCGCCGATGGTATTATTCATATTCTTCGGATATCCAAGGACAATACGCTCTACCTGATATTCCGAAATCAGTTCTTCGATCCGTGCCATTGTCTGGCGAAGCTTATTTTCCTGCTTGCGCCAGATTGTCTCCACACCCTGTGCGGTCAGTCCCAGAGGATCACTGACGGCAACGCCCACCGTCTTTGAGCCATAATCTAATCCCATTAATCTCATAATCAGTATTCCCAGGATCTGTTCTTAATATACTCGGTCAGCAATTCCTCAACAAGTTCGTCACGCTCAACCTTCATGATCATGCTTCTGGCCCCTTTATGGCTGGTGATATAAGTCGGATCACCGGACATAATATAGCCTACGATCTGATTCACAGGATTATAGCCTTTTTCCTCCATCGCGTTATAAACCAGGTCCAGGATTTCCTTTACTTCAAGCTCCTGATCTGGTTTCGTTCTGAAATATTGTGTACTTCCCAGATTATTTTCTGCCATTTTTCTCACGTCCTTACGATTATTTCTTTTTTATTTTAATATAACTACGGGTAAATTACAATCCTAATTTTTTGTAACTGTTCCAGGCCAGAAAAATTTCCATATAATTATCATTTTTCATGACAAAATATGTGGCTGCAAGGTATTTTCCACTTTCACAGCAACAATATCGTTAACACCATACTTTTCTGTTTTTGGCACTGCTACCTTCACATACTCCCTTGAATGACCCAGATAGTAGATTCTGCCATCTATTTCTACTTCCTCTTCCAATAGCACTTCCAGAGTCTGTCCCAGAAGGGAGTTTTCATATTCGGTTGCACGGATCTGGTGCAATTCCAGCATTTTGTCACTCCGGACGCCTTTTTCGGCCTCTGTCAGCTGTCCTTGCATGGCTGCCGCCTTGGTTCCATGACGACGGGAGTATTTAAAAATATGTGTCTCATAAAAATGAATCTCTTTCACAAAGTCATAGGATGCCTGGAAATCCTCTTCTGTCTCCATTGGGAAGCCGACGATCACATCTGTAGTCAGCGCCGGATTTTTGAAATATTTTCGGAGAATTTCACATTTTTCTTTATATTCTGTGCTTCTGTATCTCCGGTTCATTCTCTCCAGAGTCGTATCGCATCCGCTTTGAAGGGAAAGATGGAAATGTGGGCAGACCTTTGGCATGGAAGACAGCTCTTTGGCAAATTCTTCTGTCACAATGCCCGGTTCAAGAGAACCAAGTCGGATTCTTCTGATTCTTTCCACTTCATTTACAGCCTGGATCAGGGAAAGTAAGGTCTCTCTCTTATCCTCTGGGAAATCCACACCATAAGAGCTAAGATGGATTCCGGTAAGCACTACTTCTTTATAGCCAGCCTTGGCAAGCTTGTGTACTTCTCTTAAGATATTTTCTTTCTCTCTGCTTCGCACCCTTCCTCTTGCATAAGGAATGATACAATATGTGCAGAACTGGTTACAGCCATCCTGAACCTTGATATAAGCACGCACATGCTCTGCTGTACGGCTGATTTCCAGTTCTTCGTATTCTTTCGTCTGATTGATCTTGATAATATGTGCCTGCCGCTGATGCGCTTCCTCATATTCTGCAAGAACTTCCACAATGTTTTTCTTCTGGTTGTTTCCAAGCACCAGATCCACTGCCTCATCCTTTTCCAGTTTTCCTTCATCTGTCTGGACATAACAGCCTGTAGCTACTACCACAGCATCTGGATTCATCTTTTTCGCTTTGTGGAGCATCTGGCGTGATTTACGGTCTGCAATGTTCGTTACCGTGCAGGTATTTATCACGTATACATCAGCACCTGGTTCAAAAGGCACGATCTCGTACCCGGCCTGTTCCAGAAGCTGCTGCATAGCTTCTACTTCATAAGCATTCACTTTACAACCAAGATTGTGTAATGCAACCTTTTTTTTCATGCTTTCCTCCAAAACCCTTTATTTTTTGTATCTGTTCAGAGCCAGTTACTATTTTTTATACAATTTCACTAATTCTACTTCCAATTTTTCTCTTTTTTCACCTTGACTTTTATTCAGCCTACAGTTAATATGAGTACTGTAAAGCAATACAACAACTATTCTAGGGAGGTTATATCACAATGAAAACAGCAAAAATCTCACTTAACTCTATCGATAAAGTGAAAGCATTTGTAAACGAAATCAGCAAATTTGACTGCGACTTCGACCTGGTATCCGGAAGATATGTGATCGACGCTAAATCTATCATGGGCATCTTCAGCCTGGATTTATCCAAACCGATCGACCTCAATATCCATGCTGACGGAGCTGCTCTTGACAGCGTTATGGAAATCATCGATAAATATACAGTTGAATAATAGTAAGTAAAGAATCCTGCATAGCAGGATTCTTTTTTTATTCACTGGATTTTTCTTACTGGATTTCGATCACTTCTGTTGTTCTGAGGGCTTCTTCCATAAGCTCATCAATCTTCTCAGACAATTTCTCCTCTGATTTACGGATTACATTCAGATTCGGCTTTGTAACCGGATGCTTTGCAACAAAGATGGTACAGCAGTCTTCATATGGAAGTACAGAAGTATCGTAAGTTCCGATTTCCCAGGAACGTTCTACAATTTCCTGTTTGTCAAAACCGATCACCGGACGGTATACCGGAAGTGTACACACTTCATTTGTAGCTGCAAGACTCTGCAGGGTCTGGCTTGCTACCTGTCCGATGCTTTCACCTGTAATTAGTCCCAGGCAGTTATCCTTCTTTGCAAAATGTTCTGCAATCCTCATCATATAACGGCGCATGATAATAGTCAGCTCATCATGTGGACACTGATCATAGATATACAGCTGGATATCCGTAAAGTTTACTACATGGAGTCTGATCGGGCCACTGTATTTCGCAACCAGCTTCGCCAGATCTACCACCTTCTGTTTTGCACGTTCACTGGTATATGGCGGAGCATGAAAATAAACAGCTTCAATCTTAACTCCACGTTTTGCGATCATATAGCCTGCTACCGGACTGTCAATTCCACCGGAAAGAAGCAGCATTGCTTTTCCATTGGTTCCAACCGGCATGCCGCCTGGTCCCTTGATGCTCCTGGAATATACATAGATTTTCTCGCGGATTTCTACGGATACGGTCAATTCCGGCTGATGCACATCCACCTTCGCCCCGGGGAAAGCATCCAGAATGCTCTCTCCGATTCTTGCACTTACTTCCATGGAATTTACCGGATAAGATTTCTTGGCACGTCTTGTATAAACTTTGAAAGTTCCATTGTAATCCGGGTGTACATTTTTCATGTATTCTACAACGTCCGAACGCATCTGCTCGAATCCATTGTCCTCGTAGATCACAACCGGACAGATATACACAATACCAAATACAGTCTTTAATGCAGCCACTGCTTCGTCAAAATCATATTCTTCCGGACAGAACACATAAACACGTCCCTGTTCCTTAACCACACGGTAATCTCCCTCGATCTTCGAAAGAGCAATATTCATCTGCTTTACAAGAGCATCCTCGAACAGGTATCTGTTCTTACCCTTGATCGCTATTTCTGCGTATTTTATCAAAAATGCGTGAAATATCATTTCGTCTTATTTCCTCCTTGTTCCTGAACTCTTTTCTCCATTGCTTGTCTATAAGATCATTTCTGCAATCTATCTGCTCTACTTTGAGAAAAATTATGCAAAAATCTTTCTCAGACAGATCTTAACGTCTGGAGTATCTTCTAAGCATGGGAAGCACCTGTCCGATCACCTCCAGGCAGTAATCCACTTCCTCAAATGTATTTTCCTCTGAAAAGCTGAATCTTAAAGTACATTCTCTCTGGGCATCTTCCATTCCCATTGCACTTAAGGTTCCGGCAGCTTTTCGCTTATGACTGGAGCAGGCACTTCCTGCGGAAACATAAATGCCCTTCTCCTCAAGAGTATGAAGCAGTACTTCACTTCTCACCCCCATAAAGCTGGCACTTAATATCTGGGGGGCGCCTTCCCGAAGCTCCATTCCATTTATGCGTACATCCGGCAATTCAGAAAATCCCTTTGCCAGACGCTCCTTCAGCTGATACATATGTTCAATTTTTTCATCAAAATCCGTATATACGATCCCGGCTGCAACACCAAGTCCTGCAATTCCAGGTACGTTATCAGTACCAGAGCGCATCCCGGCCTGCTGACCGCCGCCCAAAATCTGAGGCTGGACCTTTGCTTTTTCATTCACGTATAAAAAGCCAACCCCTTTGGGACCATGAATTTTATGACTGCTTACGGAAAGCATGTCAATTCCGGCTTTTTTCGGGTAAATACGGTATTTGCCAAATGCCTGAATCGCATCCACATGATATAGAGCCTTTGGGCTTTTTTCGTGGACAAGCTTTGCGATCTCTTCCACTGGCATTACCGCACCAACTTCGTTATTTACATACATGGTAGACACCAGAATGGTATCCGGGCGCAAAGCCTTTTCCAACTCATCCAGACGGACCACACCTCTGTGATCTACAGGAACTATGGTCACCTCATATCCCATCTGTTCCAGGCGCGAAACCGGCTGTCCTACAGCCGCATGCTCTACAGAAGTTGTGATAATGTGGTTCCCGCTTCTTTTGTTTGCCTCTGCCCCGCCAAATAAAGCCAGATTGTTGGACTCTGTACCACCAGAGGTAAAAATGATCTCTTTTTCATTTACCTTCAGAAGCTTAGCCAGTGTCTGTGCTGCTTCGCGGACGTACTTCTCAGCTTCCACACCTTTTAGATGCATGGCAGAAGGATTTCCGAAATCCTCCGTCATTGTCTTTACTACAATATCTGCAACCTCAGGATAACATCTTGTAGTCGCAGAATTATCAAAATATGCTTCCATTTCTTATTCATCCTCATTTTCCAGCGTATACATAAGGATTGACAGCATCGTCATGCCTGCTGTCTCTGTACGCAGGATTCTTTTTCCCAAGGTAACAGGCCTTGCGCCGACTTCCATGGCATTTCTTACTTCTTCCTCTTCGAAACCACCCTCAGGACCTATAAAAATCCCCACTGACTGGCCTGGCTTTATGGAAGAGATGATTTCTCTTGTTTCCTTCATTCCCTTTGCAAGCTCATAAGGGATCAGAAGCACATCCAGCTCTTTCGCAAGCGCCAGTGCCTCCTTCCAGCCTGTTACATTCTGCACCTGGGGAATCAGCATCCGTTTGGACTGTTTGGCTGCGCTTTCGGATATCTGCTGCCATCTGGCTGTCTTTTTCTGGGCTTTTTTTGCATCCAGCTTCACTACACATCGCCTGGTTTCCACCGGAATAATGGAATATACACCAAGCTCCACAGCCTTCTGAATGATCAGCTCCATCTTATCACCTTTGGGAAGGCCCTGGAACAGATAAATACGGCTTGGAAGCTCATACCGGGGCTCCTGCGCATATAGAATATGCAGAACCGCACAATCCTCCTGAAA
>JAQXQS010000207.1 GCA_029101305.1 Clostridia bacterium
AAATTCATCTTATCGGAACCGATGACCGAGAATATCAGTTCACGACAGATAAAAGTGTAAAACTGCTTCAGGGGCATTATTATCGTCTTTATTTGCGAAAGTCCCCCAATATGGAAGAACAAATTTATGAACTACCCTCAAATATTCTTGGCTTTGAAGAGCTTACTGTTCATGAATTATCTGCAAACTAATGTGATTCTTACTGGCCGACAAATGCAGAAGAGATGTCATTAAGATTATAACGACATCTCTTCTGCATTACCTTTTTTCTGATTATTCTCAAATCTTTTATTTATTTAAATAAATCACTAACCAAGCAAGACGTATTCTACAATAATACCCCCCTTCTAAAATAAAATAGCTTCCCCAAAATCCCCTATCCACATCTTCAAATGATAAGTTGGCATTACTTGTTAAACCACATAATAACTATCATATTTTGCATTTTCACTTCTACCTGTTAACCTCTTTAAAAACCGTTAACGATTATGTACTATATTATTGTCAATCAACTTGAACTTCCATATTTCTTCTCTGTCTCTATCAATGCATTTTCAGATCGGTATTTATATAGTTCAATAATTTTTCTATCGTCCATCTGCATATTACGCCCTCAAACGACCGAATTCCGTTTTCTAACGGTCGGCAACAATCAGCACCTCTAGCAAACCGCTTTCAGCGCCGGTTGCCGTTTTGCCAGACCATCATGTGCGAAGAAGGCTAATGTCAAGAGCACCGTGGAATGCCTCCTTACTTTATAATAAGGAGAGAATTTCATCTCCCCTTACCCCATTTACTATTTCATTACTAAATTGTAATTGGAATCATAGTACAGACCCAAGTCTGTACACACTCTGTCATTTACTCGCAGAAGTGCATCGTGATATTCCTTATATTTTGGTGACAATATTTTCATGTTTGGAATAAAAATATCATTATATCCTTTGTCCTGTAGCTGTTTCATAAATTTTTTCTGTGAAATAAAAGCCGGATGATATTTAAAAAAGAAGCTGTTTTTCAATTTTACATTTCCTGCAATCTCTTTTTTGAACTTTTCATAGTCCTCCTCAGACATCTGAATATACTTCTTCATCTGCTGATCTGCACGCGCTGCCATAGCCTGCATAGATTCTTTCGGCATTAGATGAAAACTAATCCATCCCATTATTTTCATCATCAAAGGCAGCTTGATATCTGCAGTATCCCAAAATTGAATAATATTTCTATATGCCTGCTCCTGTTCTGGTGTTTGGATCTGTATCTGCAGGTACGGCATAAAATGATTCATAAAATAATGTCCGTAATACCCTGGAAGCATATCCTTCATCGCTTCTCCAATCGTCTGATAGTCCACCAGCTGATAAACCGGTTCCACATCTCCCTGCTGTATGAAGATTCTCAATGCATTCAATTCTTCATTCTGTTTTTCTAATTCTCTCTCCTTATCGCGATAGATATTTTCCAAAATCTCTTTGTTGTTCCCATCCTGTAACTTTTTGATGTCTTTTATTCCAATCCCAAGTTTCCGGTAAACGGAAATTTTCTTCAATGTGACAATATTGTCCTCAGAATAATTTCTATAGCCATTTGTATCTTTCTCGACAGTCAGAAGACCTTGTTCTTCATAATATTTGACTGCACGCTTGCTTAGATCTACTTTTTGAACCACTTCATTTATCTGCATAATGAAACCTCCTTCTCTCTTTTGATTGGAGTATAAGCGTATACGCAGCGTATAAGTCAAGACATTTTAATCAAAAAATAATTTTAAACACCCCTTCATCCATCTGTTTTAATTTCATTCCACTGTTCCATACAAATAATCTTTTTTTATCTGATAGAATCATTTTACTTTCTTGTCCTGTGTCTTTCAATAACCGATTTTCTTCTTCTGAACCAATGAGAATCAAGTTTTTAACAAGACTCCAAGGAACTTTGTTCTTTACCATAAAAAACGGCACAGTTACCCATGCCGATTATATATAATGAATTCTATTTATACTTTTTCTCAACGATGCCAATCTTTTTTTAGATACTTCCAGATGTTTTATTTACATAATATTTGTTTTTCTTTTTCTAACTCTTCATTATTATCAAATACACTATCACCGACGTTTATCCCAACATCAAAAATGACCGGGAATATCAGTTCGTGACAGATAAAAGTGCAAAACTGCTTCAGGGGCATTATTACCGACTATATTTCCGTACTTCTCCAGCAATCGATGAGCAAATCATCGGACACGCTTGGCAGCTTACTTGGCTTTGAAGAGATCTCATCGGTTTCCTTAACCAAGCCATGAAATTCCTTCTTACAAAAATCAAAAAGGATGCCGTATATCAGTTATACCCTGTATACGGTATCTGCACTATTGTCTCTTTCATTTCCTGCAATTCCATACTATTCGTATTTCTTTCCAACAATATATATCGGTACAAACAATCCTGCTAAGTAAAGAATTAACACACACATTTGAATTGCATGACAATTTTCAATATTAGGAATCACAATCAATAACAACAGGTATATCATTGGGACTGTTAACATAGTAATTAATGACCAATTCCGTAAGTACTTTACAACATGAGGCCAGTTGCTGTTGTTGAAGTAGACTCCCGGAACATGCATTCGAAACACACCATCACTATATGTATTAATATTATTTTCATCATAGTAAACTGGCAATCGTTCTTTTATAAAAAGCCACAGATAAATACCAAACCCGAAACTTAACGCTTCCAATATCAGAAAATTCTCAAAAAAAGCGTCTACTCCTATTTTTGATGAACTCCATGTGCCCACACATATCTCCAAGGCGGTAAATAAAGCACAGCTAAAAAAAATAACTGTATTTCTCTTTTGACGCTCTTTCTGTTTTTCGGGCGTATCTTCAGAAAGAGTTAATGCCTTCTTTACTAGAGTCTCGACATGTTCTGTATTCATTTCCGATGTACGATCCAACTTCCGCCCTTCCAGTAATTCTGTTACAGAAACTTCTAATATATCTGCCAACGGAACCAGTAAAGAAATATCCGGCATACTTATACCTCTTTCCCATTTACTGACCGCCTTATCCGACACAAAAAGCTTATCTGCAAGGTCTTTCTGCGTATATCCTTTTGCTTTTCTTCGTTCTGCCACAAATTCTCCAAAAGAATTCTTGTCAATTTCAAACATAATTACGACCTCCTTAATCTTCAGCTTAGTATGCCTCTATATTAATACTCACTCTCAAAACGGACAATCGACCAATAGTAGAATTGCCAGAAAAACGGAAACTGACAGTAGATTGTTCGAGAATCCCCGGAATTAAAGTTCTGTTTAACATTTGAGCAAAAACTGGCACACGGAATTTTTACCTCCATGCACCAGTTCATTTTCAAGGATTCGCTATATAACCTATCTATCACCAGTTAATCTGGCAACTCTCATATTTCATAATATACTCATTCCGGATTGCTTCCATCTCTTTTTTCCGTTCCTCCGGAAGGATTTTTAATATTTCTTTCTCATCCATGTCAGTATTTCCATAAAGTCTCTCCATATCATAGAGATAAATATTCTCCCATGTATTTAAAAGATAATCAAAAAGTTCTGAAGCATCTGTAAAATGGACCTGCCTGTCAAAACCTCTTCCCGCACCATACCATTCCAATACCTCACACCCAAACGGATAAGCATCCACCACGCAGAAATCTCCAGATTCCTCAGACAGTAGCCTGAATATCTCTTTTACCTGCATGCAATGTTCCATCTCTTCTTTAGAAATATATTCTTTCATTCTGACCTACACCTCGCGATATTTATGAATCAGCTTTTCCAGCGATTCTGCAAACCGTACATCATCTTCAGCGGTACGCTTCGCTGGACCTTTTATATGGTTTCTTTTTTTCGCATTTCGTGCCTTCTTTGCTAAGTGCCTCTCCATAAGCATCTGGTCAATATTGTCATTCGTATACCATCTGCCACTCTGATGTATCCCGTATGCTCCTTTTCCAAGAATCATCGCAGCTACACCATAATCCTGTGTTACCACAATGTCACCTTTCTGGCAGATGCTGACCAACTTGAAGTCTACAGCATCTGCTCCTGCCCCAACTGTCAAAACTTCGCTGTAATCAGACTGCAGAATATGATTCGTGTCACACAGTAAGATTACTGATATCTGATATTTTTTTGCAATTTGCTCTACAATAGATACCACCGGACAGGCATCTGCATCTACCAAAATCCTCATGCTTTCTTCCCCTTTGTC
>JAQXQS010000208.1 GCA_029101305.1 Clostridia bacterium
TTGCCCTCTTTCAGTCGGCGTAGCCCGCTACGCCTCCCTCAATCGAACAAAATCTCCCACAAATTGTGATGCACATCTTGCAGAAAGCCTTTTTCAAACATGCTCTAGCGCATGTACAAAACAGCAGGGCCCTATTTGCTCTTGCACATTTTTCAGAAAAATTTTCCTTTGCTGTAACAACGTCTATTATAGTGGAACTCTCATGGGGAAATCAAGCTGAAAGTGCCGATTTTACTGGATTTTCGTTCGATTTGTTTCGAGTTTTTTTGCTTATTTTTACTACAGAAAAATCATATTTCCGATTGTTTTTTTCATAATAAGACAGCATTTTACACAGATTCTCTTTTTAAAACAGTTTTTCTTTTTTCGCGTTTTTGGATTGAAAGAAATGGCATCCATTCATAAAAATACAAGACTGAAATTATATTTTTGTCCCATACTAGAAAGTGCAGAAGCACAACACAATATAAATAAGTATCCGCCAAATAGATTTTTACAGTTGCAACATCAAAAACAAAAGAAAAGGATGTGAACACATGTACCAGAAACGAAAATACAAAAATTTTATCCTGCTCTTCCTAGTTCTTGACCTTCTGGCAATGGTATTTCTAGGGTATCGTTATCTGGACCGGAAAATCCCGGACGAAATACACATTGACAGAAAGGGCGGTGTAAACCTTTCACAATTGGAAAAGCTTCCTTTTATGACTTTTGGAGACGCGGTTACCGCATCAGGCGAAGGGAGTTACCACCTGACCTGCAGGCTTTTTGGAAAAATTCCTTTTAAAGAAATAAAAGTTACCCCAACTGAATCAGACAGTATCCTGGTCAGTGGAAGCACAGTGGGTATTTACATGGAAACAGCCGGAGTTCTGGTAATTGATACCGGGGAAATTCTTTCCGGTGACGGTCAGCTACAGGATCCTGCAAAAAATATTTTAAAGCCTGGTGACTATATTGTTTCACTAAATCAACAGAAAATATCCTGTAAACAGGATTTAATCAATGATCTGGAAAATATAGACGGAAGCACTGTCACCATGGATGTGCGAAGAGATAACAGTACCATCCCTGTTTCTATCACTCCGGTACAGGATTCTTCTGGAAATTACAAGCTGGGAGTCTGGGTACGGGATGATACTCAGGGTATCGGTACTCTTACCTATGTGACAAAAGATGGAAATTTTGGCGCTCTCGGTCACGGAATCAGTGATATCGACACTGGAAATCTCCTTTCCATCAAAGGTGGAAATCTTTATTGTGCCCAGATTCTCGGGGTGCAAAAAGGGGAAAAAGGAAGTCCCGGGGAGCTTTCCGGGCTGATCCGATACCGAAATGATAATGTGATCGGGCATATTCGCACTAATAACACAAACGGAATTTATGGAAGCTTTATAGATCAAATTCCAAATAATTCAGGAAATAGCCAAACAGATAGTTCTGTCAAAGCTTCCAGCCAAAAGAATAATAATTCCTGGGATTTTTCACATTGTTTTTCTGATAATACCTTACAACAAATTTCTCTCCGCCAGATGAAAATCGGCTATAAGCAGGAAGTCCAGACCGGACCAGCCTCTATTTTATGCAATATCGGAAATGGGGTAAAAGAATACAGTGCAGAAATCACCAGAATTGATATGAACCATGAGAACAGCAACAAAAGCTTCGTTATCCATATAACCGACCAGGAGCTCCTTGATGCCACCGGAGGTATTGTACAGGGCATGTCTGGCAGCCCCGTGCTGCAAAACGGCAAGGTGATCGGTGCCATTACCCATGTTTTTGTCCAGGACGCCACAAGCGGGTATGGGATTTTTATTGAAAATATGCTGGAAATTTCGTAGATTGAGAAAAGGGAAGGATTTCCATTTCAAAAATCCTCCCCTTTTCTCTTAAAATTACAGTCATACATTTCGTGGGAAATTACTTTCTATATTTTATTTCCTAACTACATAGAAATTTTACCTGGGCAATGGCATCCGCATACAAACGGATAGGACAATTATTTCGTAAATACTGCACCATCCAGCCTAGCTTTACACTCTCCTGCCAGCTTCTTCATCTCCCTGGCATTCTCCAGCACTGCCCCTGTGATCTGTGCGCCACCGAGAAGGCGGGCAAGCTCCCGGATTGAAGCTTCTTCATCCAGGGTATGTATCTGCGTGGTGGTTTCTGTCCCTTCCACGTGCTTCTCAATCTCGAAATGGGAATCTGCCATTGCTGCGATCTGGGGCAGATGGGTAATGCAAAGCACCTGGTGATGATGACCGATCACTGCCATCTTCTCCGAAACCTTCTGGGCCGTACGTCCACTGATTCCGGTATCAATTTCATCGAAGATCAAGGTCTCAATCTGATCACGGTCTGCCAGAATTGCCTTCAATGCAAGCATGATTCGGGAAAGCTCACCACCAGAAACGATTTTACCAAGTGGCTTCAGGCTTTCTCCCGGATTTGTAGAAATTTCATATTCAATTTCATCAAATCCATTGTCTGTGAAACTGTTTTTCCGGTTAAACGTGATCGCAAATTTCACATCAAGGAAATTCAGGTCTTTCAGTCCCTGGATTACCTTCTCTTCCAGCTGCCTGCTGTATTCTTTACGAACTTCTGAAAGACTGCTGCATGCAGCTTCCAGTTTTTTCTGTGTCTTTTTCAGTTCCTCTTTGGCCGCTTCAAAGATCTCTTCATATTTCTGAAGCTTTTCCAGTTTTTCCTGCTGTTTTTTCTGATAGGCCTGAATTTCCTCTATCTGCTGGCCGTATTTTGCTTTCAGGCCGTTGATCAGATCCAACCGACGCTCTGTCTCATAAAATACCGATTCGTCAAAGGTCATATCATCCATATAGGAGGACAGCTCTCTGTTAAAATCATTGAGAAGTCCATCCACCTCAGAAAGTGTCTGGGAAAGAGATTCCAGCTGTTCGTCATACTCTGTCACCCTGGAAAGCTCCCTGAGAGCTTCCCCTACCGCTTCACCAGCTCCCTGTCCGTCATATCCGGTAAGAGCATGGGCACTTTGGAGGGAATCGATGATCCGGCGTCCATTTGACAGTTTCCGGTATTGCTTTTCCAGTTCCTCATCCTCACCTGGTACAAGGGAAGCTTTCTCGATCTCATTGATTTCAAATTCCAGAAAAGCCATCTCCCTGTTTTTTTGTTCCTCATCCATATCAAGGGATTTCAGCTCTGCCTGGCATTTCTTATATTCCTGGTAAGCAGCTTTCACTTTCTCTTTTTCCGGAAGGATTCTCTCCCGGCCGTACGCGTCCAGAATCTCCAGCTGCTTCTCCTCATAAAGAAGAGACTGGTGCTCATGCTGCCCGTGAATATCAAGAAGGCATGCCGCCGCAGCCTTCATCTGGCTTACCGTACTTGTCTCCCCATTTATCTTATTAATGCTCCTGCCATCCATAATTTTCCTGGACATAAGTACCTGTCCATCTTCCGGATAAATGTCAAGTGCTGCAAGAGCCTCTTTCGCTTTCGTATTTTCCACCTGAAATAAAAGCTCCACCAGTGCATACGGTGCATTTTCCCTGATCATGCTTCTGGATGTCTTTCCCCCTAGGATCAGCTGCATAGAGCCCAGAAGAATGGACTTACCAGCGCCAGTCTCACCAGTGAGAATATTCAGCCCAGGTCCGAATTCTACTTCGATTTCATCGATAAGTGCAAGGTTTTTTACATGTAAATGTACTAACAAAGTTGACCTCCTTACCTCTCAAATAACAGCAATCGAGCAGGAAATTCCTGCCCGATTTACTCTATGTTTCCAGTCTGCTCTATAAAAGCAGATTTTTTCCACTATTATCTTCTGTTCAAAATACCGCCCAGTTTCTCCATAACGCCTTCTGCCAGCTCGACACTCTTGCAGGCACACATAATGGTATCATCTCCTGCAATGCACCCCAGGATTTCCGGCCATTTCAGAGCATCCAGGGCAGTAGCAACTCCCATTGCCATTCCGGTAACCGTCTTGATCACTACCAGATTCTGTCCCACGTCAATGGACACAACCGCATCATTTAATACTCTTGTATACTGATCTCCCAGTCTGGGCTGGGCATCCTGCAGGATAGCATAACGGGATTT
This sequence comes from Clostridia bacterium, assembly GCA_029101305.1. Lineage (GTDB taxonomy): Bacteria > Bacillota > Clostridia > Lachnospirales > Lachnospiraceae > Blautia_A. The sequence continues at coordinate 4,096 of JAQXQS010000208.1, forward strand.
CCCGTCTTTTCCTGCAACCTTCGTCATTTTCAGTGCACGGATATCTCGTGAAACCGTTGCCTGTGTCACCTTAAAACCGGCTTCATTCAATCTGGTTGCAAGCTCTTCCTGTGTATCTATGTCATATTCTTTTATCAGCTCGATAATCTTCTCATGTCTTGCTAATTTCACGTTTTAACCTCCCTGCAGAAAGCGTTGCTTAAGAACTATGAAGCTAAGAACAACTCTTTTTTTCAGCTGTCCCGCATTTTCTGTCTCAGCACTTCCACAAAACTGAGATGGTTCAGCTTCAAAATTCTGGTTTTTACTTTAGCTTTCCGAATCACGATCCGGTCTCCCGTAATCATAGGAATCTCAGAATCCCCATCAAAGGAAGCCAGTCCCTTTTCACAATCCTGATGGCGTCCCTCGCCCATTTCCACCGTGATCACATCATCAGCAGGAAAGACAATGCTCCTGCTGTTTAAAGTGTGCGGTGCGATGGGAGTCATAATGGTCATCTCCCCACTTGGGGAAACAATCGGACCACCTACGGAAAGGCTGTATCCAGTGGAACCGGTAGGTGTAGAAATAATGATTCCATCTGCATTGTAAGAATTCAGATACTCGTCATTGACAAAATTCTTAAACCTGACTACGCGAAGAGGTCCTTCCCTTGCAATTACAATGTCATTTAACGCAATATCCTCACCGATGACCTTATCTCCCCGGTAAACTGTACCAGAAAGCATCATCCGCTCTTCCACCTCATATATATCTGCCACCAGCTTATCAAGTGCCTGGTAAACAGACTGTCTGTCCACCTCAGCCAGAAAGCCCAGATTTCCAAGATTTACTCCCAGAAGAGGAATCTGGCTGCGTTTTTCATCATGGGCCGCCTGAATGTCTCTGGCAGCCTGCAGAAGGGTTCCGTCACCGCCAAGCACAATAATACACTGGGTTTCTTCCGGGATCTTTCCTGGTTCTGTATAGTGAAAGGGTCCATCTGGCTGTCTTCCTGCAAGCTGTACTTCACAGTGGCTTCCCCTTTTTTCGAGGTAATCTACTACCTGACCTGTAAATTCCAGATTTTTATCCTTTTCACTATTCGTTATAATATAAAACTCATTCATAACTTAAGTTCCTGTATTCCTATATGGTGATATCCGCATAAGCAGATCAATTCTTTTAATTCGCCGCAGGTTTATCCAGCGCCCCATGAGCCTGTGCAACCACATCCTCTACCTTTACAGTAAGGCTGTCCGGCACTTTGGTTCCCTCCGGTCTTTTTTTCAGATGAAGCAGGTATTCAATGTTTCCCTCGGGTCCTTTGATCGGGGAAAAGGATAAATGGCATGGCTCAAGAGCGATACTCATGGCAAAATCCCTGACTTTCTCTATGACCTCCTCATGTACGGCAGGATCACGGACAACGCCTTTCTTCCCTACTTTTTCCCTGCCAGCCTCGAACTGAGGCTTGATCAGGCAGACGATCTCACCATCCTCTGTAAGAAGATTTCTCACAGGGCCCAGCACTTTCGTCAGGGAAATAAAAGAAACATCAATCGATGAAAATTCAGGTTTTTCCTGAATATCCTCCGGAACCACATAACGGATATTTGTTTTCTCCATGCAGACTACCCGCGGATCATTGCGGAGCTTCCAGTCCAGCTGACCATATCCAACATCAATTGAATAAACCTTCACACCGCCGTTCTGGAGCATGCAGTCTGTAAAGCCTCCGGTAGAAGCCCCCACATCCATACATACCTTTCCCTCAAGGGACACATCAAATTCATTCATGGCCTTCTCAAGCTTCAGACCTCCACGACTTACATAGGGAAGTGTATTTCCACGTACCTCCACTTTCACTGTGTCTGCAAACATGGAGCCTGCTTTGTCTTCTTTCTGTCCATCCACATAAACCTGTCCGGCCATAATATATGCTTTTGCTTTTTCCCTGGAAGGTGCAAGAGCGCGCTCCACCAGCATCATATCCAATCGTTTCTTCATTCTTCCATTCCCGCTTCCGAAATTTTATTTCAACTGTTCAAAGGTTTCAAACAGTTATCTTTTTACTATTATATCTACAATTCCCTGACTGCTAAGTCCCAGCTGTTCCCTGAGGCTGTCAACGCTTCCATGGGGCACAAAACGGTCTGGAATCGCTACCGGCATCACCTGGATACCAGGATGCTTTTCCTCCATATAACCGCATACATGCTGTCCGAAACCGCCATTTTCCACATTTTCCTCTACCGTTACGAGCAGGCTGTGATCTGTCGCCAGCTCATCCAGCAATGCGGTATCCAATGGCTTCACAAAACGGACATTTACAAAAGTAGGATCGTATCCCTCTTTTTTCAGTTTCCGGCAGACATCCTCACAGATTTCTACCATACTGCCCAATGCCAGAACTGCGATTTCTTTCCCCTTATGGAGTACTTCGCTTTTGCCAAGTTCCACAGGAGTCTGGTATTCCTGCAGTCCCTGGTAAGCATTTCCTCTCGGGTAACGGATTGCCACAGGTCCTTCTGCTTCTACAGCAAAACGGAACATTTCCTTTAATTCCCAGTCATTTTTCGGTGCCATCACGGTCATTTCCGGCATCATGCTAAGATAGGAAATATCAAAATTACCCTGATGAGTCTCTCCGTCTGCACCAACCAGTCCGGCTCTGTCCACAGCAAAGATCACGTGGAGCTTCTGCATACACACGTCATGGAGCATCTGATCCACCGCTCTTTGTAAAAACGAAGAATAAATCGCCACTACCGGAATCATCCCGCCAAGTGCCAGTCCTGCTGCAAAAGAAACTGCATGTTCTTCTGCAATTCCCACATCAAAAAAACGGTCCGGGAATCTCTGGGAAAATTTCTTCAGCCCCGTGCCATCTGGCATGGCCGCTGTGATTGCAACCAGCTTCTTCTCTTCCACTCCAGCCTCGCACAAAGCGTCTGCAAAAACATCTGTATAACCTGGACAGACTTTTTTCTGGGTTGGTCTGCCTGTCTTGATATCAAAAGGGCCAATTCCATGGAACAGATCCGGATTACGCCTTGCAGGCTCATATCCCCGGCCTTTCTCAGTAAGTACATGAACTACAACCGGTCCTTTCACTCTCTTTGCCTCATTAAACAGCCGCATCATCTGACGCATATTATGTCCATCTACAGGGCCAAGATAAGTCAGTCCCATATTTTCGAAGAGCATTCCCGGAATAAACAGCTGTTTAATACTGCTTTTTGTCCTTCTTACGGCATCCACCATGGCCGTTCCCACATGAGGGATCTTCTTTACAGCCTTGTTCAGGCTCATCTTCATCCCGGTATAAGCTTCTGCCGTACGAAGGGCACTGAGATAATTTGACATTCCTCCTACATTTGGGGAAATGGACATATTATTGTCATTCAGGACAATGATAAAATTCGTTTCCAGCTCAGCAGCGTTATTTAACGCCTCATAAGCCATACCGCCAGTAAGTGCACCGTCCCCGATCACGGAAACCACATGGTATTTCTCCCCAAGGAGATCCCTTGCGCGCACATATCCGAGACCTGCTGAAATAGAATCTGAGCTATGCCCTGCGTCAAAAGAATCGCAGCTGCTCTCTCCTCTCTTTGGGAAACCGCTTAAGCCACCTTCCTTGCGCAGCGTATCAAATTCTCCTTTTCGTCCGGTCAGGATCTTATGGGTGTAAGCCTGGTGGCCTACATCCCAGATCAGCTTATCATCTGGAAAATCCAGTACATTATGCAGTGCCAGTGTAAGCTCTACCACCCCAAGATTGGACGCCAGATGTCCTCCTGTCCTGCTGACGGATTCAATCAAAAAGCTTCGTATTTCATCAGCCAGCTGTGGAAATTCAGCCAGAGGAATCTTGTGAATATCGTTGGGCTTTTCTATTTTATCCAGAATCATTCGTATCCTTCTTTCACTTTCTGCGTCCCACAAGTTCCCTTATCAGGGTAAACAGAAATTCATTTTTCTTATTCAAGCCTTCCAGAAGCTCTACTGCCTCATCAGACAGCTTTTTCACCTGCTGTGACGCTTTTTCGGTTCCCATGAGGGTCACATAGGTAGTTTTATGGTTCTTCTCATCACTGTGGATAGGCTTTCCCAGCTCCTCTGCAGTGCTTGTCACATCCAGGATATCGTCCTGGATCTGGAATGCAAGGCCAATATTTCCCGCTGCCTTTTCTATCACAGAGACTTCCTCTTCAGAAGCCCCGCCAAGAATAGCACCTGTCATCATGGACGCCTCAATAAGCGCAGAAGTCTTGTTTTCATAAATATAATCGATCATCTCACGGCTCATGGGTTTGCCATCATTTTCCACATCTACGCTCTGTCCGCCCAGCATTCCATAAAGTCCGGTCTTATGGGACATCACTTTAAGAGCCTGGATCACACAAGCCTGGTTTCCCTGTGCTTCTTTCAGGTCAAAGGCTGTGAACATCACTTCATAAGCATAATTCAGAAGAGCCACGCCGCTAAGGACTCCCATTGCCTCCCCGTAAACCTTGTGGGTTGTGAGACGGCCTCTGCGGTAATCATCATTATCAAGAGCCGGCAGGTCATCGTGGACCAGGGAATGGGTATGAATCATCTCCATGGCTGCCATAAACGGATAAGCAAGCTTCTCCTCACCGCCAAACATTCTCAGAGTCTCCAGGATCAGCATAGGACGAAGACGCTTTCCCCCTGCTAGAACACTGTAATTCATGGCCTGTGCCATGGTCCGCGCAAACCCTTCTTCTGCCGGAAGATAAGACTCCAGCACTTTTTCAATTTCTTCCGTTCTTTTTTTTAACTCATCTTGAAAATTCACTAAGCGTACCATCCTCATTCATCTGCAGCATTTTCTTTTCTACAGTGTCAAGTTTATCGTTGCAGTATTTCAGAAGCTCCATTCCCTGCTTATACAGCCGGAAAGAGTCCTCCAGGGAGGTCTCACGGTCTTCCAGCCTGCCAGCCAGATCGTCCAGCTGTGCAAAAGCCTCCTCTAAAGACTTCTCTTCTTTCTTTTCTTCAGCCATCATCCCGTGCCTCCTTTTTCGTATTCTGTACAGTGGCTTCGACCGTACCATCTGTTACATAAACCAGCAGACTATCCCCTTGTTTTACCTGGGAAACAGATGTCACCGTTTTTCCCTCTTTATCTGAAACGTAAGAATATCCCTGATTCAGCTTCCTAAGAGGAGAAAGACCGTTGAACCGTTCCAGATAGAGGGACAGTCTGTGTCTTTTGTCTTTTATCTTTTGTTCCATGGCAGACTGGATACGTTCCTGCATATCTGTCGCGTACTGCTGGTGATCCTGCAGGCGCCTTACAGGATTCAGATATTGCAGACGTGTCCTGTATTTTTCCAGCATTGCCCTGCTTACATCTATTTTATTCCACACGCCCCGCTCCAGCCGCTCCTGATAGCCCTTCATGGAATCCAGAAAGCTTCTGCAGTCAAAATAGGCAAGCTCCGCCGCAGCAGACGGAGTAGGAGCGCGTAGATCTGCTACAAAATCAGCGATGGTAAAATCAGTCTCATGTCCTACCGCCGAAATCACAGGTGTATGACATTCAAATATGGCCCTTGCCACTTCTTCTTCGTTAAAGGCCCATAATTCCTCGATGGAGCCGCCGCCACGGCCTACGATGATCACATCCACATCTACCTTATCCAGCGTCCGGATTCCCTGCACGATACTGGCAGCTGCGCCTTCTCCCTGCACCAGGGCAGGATAAAGGATCGTCTGGATAAAAGGATTCCGTCTGAAGGAAACATTAGCTATGTCTTTGATCGCAGCTCCTGTAGGAGACGTAACGATACCCACTCTGTGACAGTATTCCGGTACCGGCTGCTTGTACTCCTGGGCAAACATCCCCATATCTTCCAGTTCCTGCTTCAGGGCAAGATATCTCTCATATAATGCACCTGCACCTTCCAGAGTGATCTCCCTTGCATAAAACTGATAAGCTCCGTCCCTCTCGTAGACTTCGATCTTTCCGCCTGCGATCACATTGTCCCCATCCTTCATGCGAAAAGCAAGACCTCTTCGTGATCCGGCAAACATTACACATTTTATGATCCCGGTCTCATCCTTCAGGGAAAAATAAATGTGCCCTTTGGAGTGGTATTTGCAGTTGGATACCTCTCCCTTTATATAAATATTCTGTAAAAAGTAATCCTGGGTAAACATGTTCTTCACATATCGGTTTACCTGGCCAACAGAATATACATTATTCATTCTTATTTTCCGGTGCCTTGGAGCTTACATTACGGTTAACTACCACAATCGTCTTGGACGGATCTTTTACCTTGAAGCCAGACTTCGGTCTTGCCGGCTCTTTCTCCTGGTTTTTCGCAGCTGTTTTTTTCGCAGCAACTTTCTTATCAGGATTTGCGATCTTACCAAGAATACCGTTTACAAATGCACCGGACTCTTCAGAACCGAAGCATTTGGCAAGTTCAACCGCCTCGTTGATAGCAACTCCTACCGGCACTTCTTCTTTCTCATATTCAAGCTCATACACAGCCAGACGAAGTACGGTCAGGTCAACCCGGTTCATACGGCTGGTCTTCCAGCCCATACTGATGCTGTTCAGCTTCTCGTCAAGTTCTTTGGTATGATTCATAATGTTCATATACTTACGGCTGATATATTCTTTATCAGCTTCTTCCAGATTCTCAATATCTTCGAAATATAAAGCGAGCTGCTCTTCCATTTCCTTCTGTGTATTAAACTCGCTGATAAAAAGCAGCTTAAATATGTGTTCTCTCTGTTCCCTTCTTCTCATGCTTCCTCCTATTATTTAACTCCCTATCCTGTGCAATATCTATGAATAAGGCATGCAAGCATGCCTTATTCATAGCTGCCTCACAGGACTTTCATAGTAAAAAAAGGAAAGGTTTACTTTCCTTTTTCATTCTCCATATCTACGCTTGCAATATGAATATTCACATCTGCAACTTCAAGTCCGGTCATATTCTCAATGGCTGCCTTAACCTTCTCCTGGACCTTCTTGCTGGTCTCAAGGATATTCATGCCATATTCAATATTCAGGGTAAGATCTACGCTTACCACACCGTCAACGATCTCTACCTTAACGCCCTTGGAAAGATTCTTCATTCCAAGCTTGCTTACCAGCTCGTTAGTAATATTACCAGCCATGGAAGCAACACCATCTACTTCTGTAGCAGCCAGTCCGGCGATAATGGTAACTACCTCATCTGCGATCTGAACTTCTCCGATTCCTTCAATATCCTGTATTTTATATGTTGTTCTCTTTTCTGCCATGCTCACAAACCTCCTAGGTTTAATCTGTCAGGTGCGCCCTTGGTGCTGCCGCACAGGACTTTCATAGTAATTATTAACATTATATCAAAACACTCAAAAAATGAAAAGAGTTATTTGCTGAATTCGGTTAATATTAAATCTGGATTACGGTCCTCTGTCATACCAACACTCCATGCATTGATAAACAGAAGCAGTGGATTGCCCTTCAGGTCAGTAACCTTCTTCATGTCAGAAGTTCCAACGATCTTGTCCACATTTACCTCGTCCTTATTTGCGATCCACCTGATATGCTCATAAGGCAGATTTTCCAGACGGATTTCCACATTATACTCATTTTCCAGACGGTATTTCAAAACGTCGAACTGAAGCACACCAACAACACCCACGATGATCTCTTCCATATTTCCGTAAAGCTCCTGGAAAATCTGGATAGCACCCTCCTGTGCGATCTGATTGATTCCCTTTACAAACTGCTTTCTCTTCATGGTGTCCAGAAGTCTTACCCTTGCGAAATGCTCTGGTGCGAATGTAGGGATTCCTTCAAATGCAAATTTGTTTCCAGGACTGCAGATGGTATCTCCAATGGAAAAAATACCCGGGTCAAAGACTCCGATGATGTCTCCTGCATAAGCCTCATCAACTACATGGCGGGACTCAGCCATCATCTGCTGTGGCTGGAGAAGACGCATCTTCTTGTCACCCTGTACATGGTAAACCTCCTGAGACGCATCGAATTTGCCGGAGCAGATACGCATAAATGCAATTCTGTCGCGGTGTGCTTTATTCATATTTGCCTGGATTTTAAATACGAAGGCTGAAAAATCATCACTCATAGGATCCACAAGACCGGTATCTGCCATTCTTGGTAGAGGGGATGTGGTCATTTTCAAAAAGTGCTCCAGGAAAGTCTCCACACCAAAGTTGGTAAGGGCTGATCCAAAGAATACTGGTGTCAGCTCTCCCTTGCTTACCATCTCCTGGTCAAATTCTGCACTTGCGCCGTCCAGAAGCTCGATTTCCTCCAGAAGCTGATCCTTCTGTTCCGGATCCATAACCTCAAGTGCATGAGGATCATCCAGATCGATTTCCTCAAAATTTCCCTCTTTGGTACCCTTCTGGGTATCTGTAAAGGTAAGAACTTTATTTGTATTACGATCATAAACACCACGGAATTTCTTACCGGAACCAATGGGCCAGTTGATCGGACAGGTTGCGATTCCAAGCTCCTTCTCGATCTCGTCCAGAAGGTCAAAGGTGTCATTGGCATCACGGTCCATTTTATTGATAAAGGTAAAAATAGGAATGTGTCTCATAACACAGACCTTGAACAATTTTCTTGTCTGTGCCTCAACACCCTTGGATCCGTCAATTACCATGACTGCAGAGTCTGCCGCCATCAGGGTACGGTAAGTATCCTCAGAGAAGTCCTGATGTCCCGGTGTATCCAGAATGTTGATACAATATCCATCATAGTGGAACTGCAATACGGAAGAAGTAACGGAAATACCTCTCTCCTTCTCAATTTCCATCCAGTCTGATACTGCATGGCGGGCCGTTGCCTTTCCTTTAACACTGCCGGCCAGATTAATGGCTCCGCCATACAGCAGGAATTTCTCAGTCAGA
>JAQXQS010000209.1 GCA_029101305.1 Clostridia bacterium
TAACTGTGGCTTTCAAAATTCGTAACTGTTCAGTACCTTCACAGTTACGAGCCAAAATGCATTCCAAATCACCTGCGGTGATGGCATTTTGGCTTGTATGTCTCGGGATTTTGGCATATTCATGCCAAAACACCTCGCGGAATACTGCCTACTGAATAGTTACAAAAATTCTATATTCTAGAGATCACACACCAGATTTCTTCCCCTGTACTCATTCATTCCTCCGATCACTGTTCTTGTCTCGTATCCGTTTCGTGCCAGGATCCTGGCTGCCCGAAGGCTTGCTCCTCCCCGCTCGCAGTACAGTACCAATATTTTTCTCTTTGGGAAATCGTATTCCTGCATTTCTTCAAACTCCTCATATGGCACATTTACAGCCCCTTTTATATGTCCGGTACGATAGTCTTCACGGCTTCGCAGATCTATAAGAAAGGAGTCTTTCCGCCCCACATAATAATCCAGCATTTTACCTGAAATCGGCTCAACGGGAAACATGACAAATCCCCTTTTTTATCAGTATATGCCGAAAAAGACGCAGAGGTAAATTCTCCCTGCGCCTTTTTCCTAAAACAACCGTCTTGCGTTCATCCTGCTGTTTATATCACCAGCATTGACCATTTAGTATCTGGAAGTAGTGTCTTCCTCAGACTCATAAGAATTGCGGTTTTTATTCTTGCTGCTGTTTTTTGTATAAGTGTTTCTGCAATCTTTGGTATCTGTCTCATTCTCATAAGCTCTGTTTGTTGAATTTTTGCTGTTTTTGTTTTCAGACTCATAATTTTTAGCCATTTGAGTATTCCTCCTGTTGAATGTTATTGGATTACTTTGTGTAGTCTTCCCAAAACCAACAAGAATATTCAGCAAAATGATATTGCTTTTTTTTCCAGTTTATATTATAATTTCACTTGTAAAAGAATTTACCCTTCAAAAATTTTTTTACATAATAACCCCTTATTTAATTATTTATACTCCCCTCGAAACACCCGGTAGCTCCCCTACCGGGTGTTTCTCTTTATTTTTCTCAATTGCTGAAATACAAAAAGTCCCCACAAGGTCTCTCATAATTACTGATCAGCCGGTTCATAACCTTCCCATTATAATACAGGGTAGCCGAACCACCACCGTCCAGATTATAAGCATACTGGCATCCATAGCTGTTAAAAATATTCACAAGATCCCAGTGATTCAGCCCGGAATAACTGCCCGTGTCTGTAACCAACAGCACATACTGACCTGGTTTTACCATGCCCACTGCAGTTCTTGGATAATACTTGGCAGTCTCAGACCATGCAGGCTGGGCTTTTCCATTCTGGATCAGAACCGGTCCGAAATTATAAGTATCTTTCACGCCTGCTTTCAGCAGATCTTTTCCCTTCAGCCCTCGCTTAGGGGTATAAATAGTTCCATCGTTCTTTACAGCCATCACACTGTAGCTGGTTTCATAGTCCCCATAGATCACACCATTCTTAATACACATTCCAAGCGGTGAGGGCCGCCCGGTCTGATAGCTGAATGCGCTGCCATTCACTCCGATAATTCCACCATTGCTGGAAACAGCGCTGGAAGTAGTCTGCCTGGCGCCTCCGTAAGTCCCATAGGACAGCGCTGATTTCAGCTGTCCTGCACTGGATATTTTCACTACAGCGATCCAATAGGGAACACCATGTGTGGATTTTCTTTTCAGATCAATATTCAGAGTGCTGCTTTTATATGTATAATGGGTGTCACTCAACTTCACATCCGGCCTTGTTTTTCCGGTTCTGCGTCCGGATTTGTTCACATAATATTGTCCCACCCACATATTTTTTGCAAGCGCGCCTGTTTTCTTATCAAAATAATAACGATATTTACCAATTTTCTGCCAACCAGTGGCCATTCTGGAATTAGCCAGAAAGTAGTATCTTTTTCCCTGATAACTCAGCCAGCTGTTTGCAAGTGCCACTCCGGATTTATTGAAATAATACTTGTATTTCGTTCCTGTAGCCCATCTGCCGCGGAACATAATACCATTTTTCCGATTATAATAATAACGTTTTCCCCCGGATTTCAGCCAACCGGTAAAACGCTTCCCATCTTTTGTGCTGTAATAATATTGTCCTTTGTATTTGATCTTCCCCCACAGCAGTTTTCCTTTGGAATTGTAATAGTAATAGTCATTACCATGCCTGATCCACCCGTGTTTTTTGGATGTGGTACTTACTTTCGTTTCTGCCTGCTTCACATAGGAAGCAGCAGATACCGGTGTCAGATACAAAGCACATAGTAAAATAATAAAACCAAGAATCCCCCAGCTTCTTTTTTTCACTTTCCTTCCCCCATATGTAATATTTCCTATGAAAGTCCTGTGCGGCAGCCATGAATCCAGCATGCTCGCATAATGGACTTATGAATATCGCACAGATAAAACGAATAATCTCCCAATAGCAAGCTGGGCAGACAAATAGCTTCGTCTGCCCACATAATTTACTCTATTATATTTTTGCTGCCATCGCATACCAGAGTGTGTTTAACAGCAACTGGTATGTTTAACGCCCGATTACCCTGGACTCAATTATGCTGCAGGTGCCTCACTATCATCCAGTGTATCTCCTGCCATATCTGTCTGCTCTTCCTCAGCTGTTCCAGCTTCCTCATCCGTAATTTCTTCGGCGCCGGATCCAGCCATTGCAGCACTCAGATCATCCAGCCAGCCCTCTGGCATGCCTGCACTGGTAAGATTCTCTGTAAGAGCATCCAGGTTCATGGAAGCTGTATATTTCTCAATATCATCCTCATTACCAAAATCATAGACATCTGTCAGAGACGCCACATCAATTGCACTAAGATCAGTTCCCACATTATCACCAGCAAGAGAAATGGAACCAAGTGTAGCGCCACTCATTGCAAGAGCAAGATTCCACTCTATGTTATTCGCATCTTTACCGTCAGCAGTAAAGATCAGCTGCATTCCGCCTAACGGGTCATAGGAATTGCCATCTTCATCGGTAACCGGAGCACTGGAGATCATGTAAGTACCTTTCCAGATTCCATCCTTCATAGCCTGTGTATCATAATCAGTTACTTCAATAATCGCCGCATCTGAGCCAGCAGAAGAAAGTGTATAAGTTCCGCTTAACAAGTCACCCGTTTTCTCACCGCTTCCTTCAAATGCAAAGGAATCATCTCCAGAGCCCATCTGGAAAGAAAATCCGCTCTTCTCACCATCTGTTGTACACAGATAGCTGAACAATTCTTCATCCTGGTCTCCATCGTTCATAAGGAACTCACGCCCAACCACTTCGCCATCACCGTCAACCCATGCACGGAGTACAAAGCCGGATTCATCTGTCTCATCTGCTTCTACATCCAGATCCTTCTCCATATCCTCGATTGCTTCCAGGAAGGTCTCATAAGTGTAATCCGGATTGTTCATTGCAACTGTCCAGGTCTCGATCACACCCTTCAGTTCTTCATCCGTCTTCGCTGTATCCAGAATCTGCTGGAACATCGGGAGAGCCTCGGTCTGTGTAACATGTCCTTCCAGTACGGTCAGCTCCTGGCTTACATCCCCGGCAACAGCTTCCTGTACGCCCGGATTCTCCGCATCTGCCACATTATCAAAAATAATGTCTGTATATCTTGTCAAAATAGAAGTAAGCGTGTCTGCCTCCGGAAGATTCTCCAGAGTCGATACATAGTTGTTCATGGCATCTGCCATATCCACACTTGCAGAGAAAGAGGAGTCTGTATTCTGGTCAGCCTCTTCCACAGCTTCCTGTGTCATCTCATCCATGTTCATCTTGATATAGCCGTCGCTCAGCTCTGGAATTCTCATGTAAACTTCTGAATTCTCAGTATCAAAATAATACTCCACTGTGCAGATCTTAGTGCCATTCACATTTACATCCATGGCTTCTGTCAGATTCTTTCCGCTCAGGCTGACATCTGTATCAATGGAGGCATCTGAAAGCCATGAGATATCCACCGGTGAAAGCATTCCCAGGATTGCTTTTCCACCATCATCCAGACTCACCTTTATATCTGCACTGCCTTTTACTTCATCCGTGTTCAATTCAGAAAGGCTCTGGGCGTATTCTTCTCCAAGATTCTGAATTGCCTTGGCAACTGCTGCTTTTTCGGTTTCTTTGTAAGAATCTGCTGCCCAGGCTGTAGCTGGCATGGTACTGATTCCCATAAGAGATGCTAATAAGATCGCAGTAACTTTCTTCCTCTTCATAATGTCCTCCTTAGGCAAATAACCCTATCATTTTCGTGATCTGTCAATTAACGGTCATAATCTGCATAACGCACCATAACAACCATTTTTGACAAAACAAGTTAATATCAGAATATCATTTGCCACACTTGTTGTCAACGTTATTATAATATTCTGAAAATTTACATATTTTAAAATTTTACAGCAGCTTCTTATACCAAAATTCTTTTCGCAGCTTTATTTCATTTCATCCTCTTGTATGATATAGCTATCCAGATTTTCCATATATCTCTGGTCTCTTTCCACCGTGATCATCACAACATCATCCGGTGCATACTTTTCCAGAAGCTCCTGGTCAAAATCATCGATCCGCACAAAAATGGTCTTCTTATAACGATAAGGCATATATTTCTCAAGACGCAGCCGGAAAGAATCACCGATCACCATCAATGTTTTCTCATTATCTGAATTAGACTTAAAAACCTTCAGTATCTCTTCTCCGCCTTCACTTTTTTCTTTTCGCACTCTGTAGCGTATTCCATCATGGAAATGATCCAGCCCATACTCCCGGTCATCATCAAGTTCCTTATATCTGCCAATCATCCTGGACAGATCACCCCGGCATGGATTTGTTCCCATCATTACCTGGATTGCCCCAATCGGAAGGCAATCGCCAGTCATATCCTGGATAATTTTTTCATTTGTAATATAACCTCCCAGATTGTTCATATGGGTGTCATATTTTCGGAACAGCTGATACTTTTTGGAATATTTTTCCAGATAATCCGCCAGATAATCGAATTCCACATCTGAATTTTCTTTCATGTAACCGGCAAAAGCCTCCATCCTGGATTCCCCTGTTCCGATGATTTCCGGTTTCTCAGGCATATATTCCGAATAAATCGTCTCCTTGCTTGGCGCAATGTAATAATGAAACTGCTCCACTCCATTTTCCAGGAACCAATCCCGGACTTTCTGTATTTTGCCCGCGATCTCGGCACATTTCTCTTCACTGTATACATTGGTTTTCTGATAATCTGCCATGGCATTTTCCCCATCTTTCGAGGGCAGATAAAACAGCCAGTTATCCTCTCCGATCACCACATCCCCAATTTTCGTATTCTGGAAAAATTCCGTATCTATAAAATTGCTGAAATTTACCAGCACATTTTTAAATGGAACTTGATCTTTATAAAAGGCCTCAAACTGTGAGGGAAATTCAGCAATCCCGGACACACTTACCTGAGGAAAGCCTGCCAGTTCCCTGTTTTCGTTATTCTCTGTGTCAAACTTATCCTGGAAAACTCCCCAGATAAGATTGGGAAAAACCAGGCTTCCTACAAATAATGCGATCAATACTTTTTGTTTTTTCATATTCTATCCGTTAAAATCTGAAATAAATAAATGGGTTATAGCTATTGTTTACAAGTGCCGTCACACAAAGCCAGAAGATCACTACACTGGCGATGATTCTCGGTATGGTCACCACTCCATCCGCCGGAATTTTCCCTGAAAAATGATTTCTGAGCACTTTATAAAATCTCTGTATAATTCCTGCAAATAAAATTCCGGTTATTATTAAAAATATCATTTTTCTGTCAAGATATGCAGACAGAAGAATAATTCCCCCGTGAGATACAAACAGATTTCTTACATAGGAAAAAAACAGGGAAAGGTCTTCTGCACGGAATAATATCCAGCCAAAGAACACCACTGCCATGGTATAACTCCATCCCACTGCTTTCGGCAGTTTTTCCAGCTTTTTCCCAAGCCATGCGCGTTCCAGGATCAGAAACAGCCCATGGTAAAGCCCCCATAAAATAAACGCCATTCCTGCCCCATGCCACATTCCGGTAAGGAAAAATACGATCAGCAGATTCCGGTATGTGCATGCCGTCCCCTTGCGGTTTCCTCCAAGGGGAATGTACACGTAATCCCGGAACCAGGAGGACAGGGAAATGTGCCATCTTCTCCAAAATTCCTGTACAGAACCGGACACATACGGATAATTGAAGTTTTCCTGAAATTCAAATCCAAACATTTTCCCAAGACCGATTGCCATATCCGAATATCCTGAGAAATCATAGTAAATCTGCAGCATATAAAGGGCGGCCCCAAGCCACAAGGCTTTCCGGGACACCGCATAGGGACCGTACTTAAAAATGTCATCCACTACTTTTGCAAAAGAATTGGCAAACAGTACCTTTTTCCCAAGTCCCCAGCAAAAGCGCATAATGCCTGCTGCGAACTTTTCAATGGTTTCTTTTCTTCCCGAAATCTGTGCCGCAATGTCCTTATACTTCACAATGGGACCTGCGATCAGCTGTGGAAAAAAGGAAATATACAAAAGCATATCCCAGAAATTATGCTGTGCTTTCACTTCTCCGCGATATACATCGATCACATAGGACAGTGCCTGAAAGGTATAAAAAGAAATTCCGATAGGCAAAGCCCCCTGAAAAAGAGCCGTTCCGGTTCCATCTGGAAAAAAGATTCCCCTTATAGCCTCTGCTGCCGTACTGAAATATTTGAAATATCCAAGAAGGGCAAGATTGATAAGAATCGTTCCTACAAGAATTTCCTTCTTTTTCCCAGGATTCTGCTCCAGCAGAATTCCCCCTGCAAAATTCACTGCCACGGAAAACAACATAAGAAAAATATAAACAGGCTCACCCCATGCATAAAAAAGCAGGCTGAAAAATATCAGGATCCCATTACTGACTTTCCTGAACCGTGAGCTGGATGCTCTGCCGGAAGAATGCGCAGCACAGATTGCCCCAATTCCTTTGGAACCAATATAATATACTGCCAGTACAAGAGGCAGAAAAATCCATAAAAAAAGCATTGAACTAAAAACCATAGCTTTCTCCTGTAAAATCTTGAAACGCTGTTTTCCCTGATTATAACATAAAAGGTTTCCCACATACCAGCGTCTGTGCAAAAAATCAAACCCTGATATGCAGGAAACCCTCATAAGACACTACTTTCAGCCTGAACGATTACCAGATCTTGGAATCCACAGCTGCGCGCTCGATCGGAAGTCCCTTCATATATCTGTCCATGAACATATTGAAGCCTTCTACTCCTTCCGGATCCGGATTCAGAGTGCTTCCCTGATTTCCCGCGAATACCTTGGTATCCAGGAAATCTTCCAATGTTTCATTCTCCTCTTTATTTACCAGATAGGAGGCAAGTACTGCAATTCCCCATGCACCACCCTCACCGGCAGTCTCCATAACGGAAACCGGTGCGTTTACTGCATCTGCAAGAATCTGCTGACCAACACCTTTTGTCTTAAACAAACCACCATGTCCAAGAAGACGGTCAACCTTTACGCCCTCTTTCTTAAACAGAATATCAAGACCTACCCGCATTGCGCCAAGACAGGTATAAAGATTGGTCCGCATAAAGTTCGCAAGATTGAATTTACTCTCAGGAGAACGTACAAACAGTGGTCTTCCCTCTGTAAATCCAGTCATATGCTCGCCTGAGAAATAGCAGTAGGACAAAAGTCCGCCACAGTCTACATCCCCTTCCATAGCCTTATTATATAAGGTTCCGAAAAGCTTATTCATATCAACATCCATTCCCATTGCTTCTGCAAATTCACGGAAAATGTTTACCCATGCATTCAGATCAGAGGTGCAGTTATTGGAATGTGCCATTGCAACCGGATGTCCGGATGGAGTGGCAACCATATCGATTTCAGAATATGGAGCGGACAGTTCTTTCTCCAGAACGATGGAGGCAAATACGGAGGTACCAGCGGAAACATTTCCGGTACGCTTTGCAACACTGTTAGTAGCAACCATACCGGTACCTGCGTCACCTTCCGGCGGGCACATCGGAATTCCTGCTTTCAGTCTGCCTGTTACATCAAGCAGTTTCGCACCTTCTTCTGTAAGACTTCCTGCATCCTGTCCTGCCACAAGGGATTTCGGCAGGATATCGCGAAGCTTCCATGGGAAGCCATAGGAAGCAACCAGTTCGTCAAACTGCTGTACCATCTTCTCATTGTAATCCTTTGTTGTGCTGTCTACCGGGAACATTCCGGCTACATCACCGATTCCAAGTACTCTTTTGCCTGTCAGCTTCCAATGTACATATGCTTCCAGAGTTGCAATGTAATCAATATCCTTCACGTGCGGCTCTCCATTTAAGATTGCCTGGTACAGATGTGCAATGCTCCATCTCTGCGGGATATTGTACTGGAAAAGCTCAGAAAGCTTCCTGCTTGCCTCTCCTGTAATATTGTTTCTCCAGGTTCTGAACGGAACCAGAAGATTGCCCTCTTTATCAAATGGCATATAGCCATGCATCATGGCACTGATTCCGATTGCACCAACGCTTGTCAGTTCTACACCATATTTCTCCTGGACATCCTTTACCATCTGCTGATAGCAATCCTGAATACCTGACCAGATATCCTCCAGACTGTATGTCCATACCCCATTCTCATAGCGGTTCTCCCACTCATGACCGCCAGAGGCGATCGGTGCGTTATTTCCATCTACAAGAACTGCCTTGATTCTTGTGGAACCGAACTCGATTCCAAGTGCAGTTCTGTTCTCCAGAATTGCCTGTTTTGCTTCTGCTGCTCCCATTCGTAAAATCCTCCCATTGTTGTTCTATCATATACAGATTTTTGCGCTGTATATTGTGCTATTTTTCTAAATAAAAACGGTCAAAGCCTGGTTTTATTATAATATCTTTCCAAAAAGGCGTCAATATCTCTCTGAAACCTTTCCGTAAAATATGTGAACTGCTGCGCCAAACTTTTTTGCGCAATCACCATCCTACAGAATACCGATCAACGCATCAATATCTTCCATCTTCGTCGCCCAGCTTGTTGCAAAGCGAACCACCGTATGATTTTCATCGTATTTTTCCCAGAAACTGAACTTTACTTTTTCGCCCAGCCCTTCCATCTTCTTATTTTCCAGAATGACGAAAATCTGGTTGGTCGGTGAATTAATAAAAAACTCATAGCCTTTTTCTTTGAAAGCCATTTTCAGTTTTGCGGCAGTTTCAATAGCATTCTTACTGATTTCCAGATACAGATTGTCCGTGAAAAGCGTATCAAACTGGATTCCAAGCAGTCTTCCTTTTGCAAGAAGGGCGCCCTGCTGTTTGATCATGGTAAAGAAATGCTTCGGTGCCTTTTTGGGGAAAACTACGGCTTCTCCGCACAGTGCGCCTACTTTGGTTCCGCCAATATAAAATACGTCAGCGTAAGCGGCAATATCTTTTAGGGTTACATCCGTTTCTGCCACCAGCCCGTAGCCCAGTCTGGCTCCATCCAGAAATAACGGGATTTCATACTCATGGCACACAGCTGAAATGTCAGCCAGTTCCTTTTTCGTATAAAGAGTGCCATATTCCGTAGGATGTGAAAGGTAAACCATTCCTGGGAAAACCATATGATCGTAGCTTCCGTCAGCATAATAAGTTTTCAGATAATCTTTCAGATCTGTGGCAGAAATCCTGCCCTCTTTCTGTGGCAGCGGCAGCACTTTATGCCCGGTAAATTCAATGGCTCCTGCTTCATGTGCATTTACATGTCCGGTAACTGCAGAAAGGACTCCCTCATAACGCTTCAGCATAGAAGCGATCACCACTGCATTCGTCTGGGTTCCGCCTACCAGGAAGTACACTTCTCCATCCGGGCATCCGCAGGCCTGTTTTATTTTTTCCTTTGCCTGGTCACAATAGGAATCCTGTCCGTATCCAGGAACCTTCTCCATATTGGTTTCTACTAATCTTTTTAAAATCGTCTCATGGGCCCCTTCACAATAATCATTTTCAAAATATAACATGTTCTACTCCTTTATTTCTCTCCAGAATTTCAATTGAGCTTTTCTGATTACTACATTTCGTAACAGTTTGTTTGCTCCTATTTTACCATGAATGAATATTACAAACAAGCCAGAGCAGACAGTTATATTTCAAACTTGCAGGTTGACACCTACAAATCCATCCTTTATAATTGCCTTAATAAAAGGGAGTAGCAGGCATATCCCGTCTCACTGTCATGAAAAGGCAGGCGAGACCTGTATATGGATTTTCGTGCGTCAGAACGGCAGACGATTCTAAGGTCGTCGCCCGCAGGAAATTGAAATGGCAAGACTTTTATTACAATATCTGCATATCTTTATGTATGCACTATTGTAATAAGAGTCTTTTTTATTTTTATAACAATACTCACAAATATGAATGTTTTCCTTGCCATTTATCATTCATATTACAACAAAAAGGATGGAGGTATACGAAATGGAATTTTTAACAGATGGAATACTTGCATTAACCTGGCAACAGATCATTATGTTTGCTGTAGGCATCACCTTAATCTGGCTGGCCATCAAAAAAGGATTCGAACCGGCCTTGCTCCTGCCAATGGGATTTGGCGCGATTCTTGTGAACCTGCCTTTTTCCGGAGTATTAAACCAGACTCTGGCAGGCGGCATTCAGGCAAATGGAGTCATTGAATGGCTTTTTCATGTTGGGATTGAAGCTTCAGAAGTTATGCCGATTTTACTTTTCATCGGAATTGGCGCCATGATCGACTTCGGTCCTCTTCTTTCCAATCCATTCCTGTTTTTGTTTGGCGCAGGTGCACAGTTTGGAATTTTTGCTGCCATTCTTATAGCAGTTATTCTTGGATTTGACTTAAAAGATGCGGCTTCCATCGGAATCATCGGCGCAGCAGACGGCCCCACCTCCATTCTGGTGTCTCAGATCCTGGGTTCCAGATATATAGGTGCCATTGCAGTTGCAGCTTATTCCTACATGGCTCTTGTTCCAATTGTGCAGCCTTTTGCCATCCGTCTTGTCACCACCAAAAAGGAACGCTGCATCCACATGGAATACAACCCAAAATCCGTTTCCAAAACCATGCGAATTGCTTTTCCCATTGTCGTTACAGTGATCGTAGGCCTGGTAGCGCCTCAATCAGTTTCACTGGTAGGCTTTCTGATGTTCGGCAACCTGATCCGGGAGTGCGGTGTCCTTGGAACCATGTCTGACACAGCCCAGAATATTCTGGCAAATCTGATCACCCTGCTTCTTGGAATTACGATTTCCTTTAGCATGCAGGCTGACCAGTTTGTAACAAAAGAGACTTTTCTGATCCTGGCTATTGGACTTTTTGCCTTCGTAATGGACACCATTGGAGGCGTTCTTCTTGCCAAGTTTTTGAATCTTTTCCTGAGAAACAAGATCAATCCTATGATCGGTGGTGCCGGAATTTCTGCATTTCCAATGTCTTCACGTGTGGTTCAGAAAATGGCTATGGAGGAGGATCCCACCAATGTAATTCTCATGCAGGCCGCAGGAGCCAACGTGTCCGGGCAGATTGCCTCTGTCATTGCGGGCGGCATGGTTATCAACCTGGTGTCGAAATTTTTATAAAGCTTTCCACACCCAGACACGTTTTCTTTCAGGCACATTGCCGGATATTCTGTAAACAGTAGGAGGATTTTAAACTATGAATACATCCAATATCATAATTGCCCTTGAAATTATGGCAAAAGGAATGGCTGGAATTTTCACTGCCATTTTAATCATTATGCTTTGTGTATGGCTTCTTGGAAAGATCGGAAAATAAATAATTACCATTCACTCACATGCCTCGCAGAGCATTTCCGGTAAGCCGGGACAATTAGCAAAAAACAAGCCAAGGTCTCCCATAATTCCTGACCTTGGCTTGTTATATCCTTAATTTTGCATTCACAACAGATAAATTATTCAAAGCTTTCACGGCATCACACGTTACGCTTCACTTCGTTCACAGCAACACGCTTCGCGATACCAGAAAAATCTTTTTCCTTTATTCATCTGCCGATTCGGCAGTATTTTCAAATTCAACATTTTTTTCAGATTCGGCAGCTTTTCCAGATTCAACATTTTTTCCAGATTCATTCTCTTCCTTCCGGTCATAATTTTCCAGGAAAGAATGTCTCACTCCATACTGCTTATATCCAACAACCGTATCAATATTTACATTTTCCACACTTTTGAAAATGTTCCCCTCCACAAATGGGTTCACCTTCTTCAGATCACGGATCAGCTCTTTGATTTCCACACGTTTGGAACGGTTCTCATTGTTGCAGGTGGTACAGGTATCCGTGAATTTACATGCGCACTGGATAAAATGCAGGTCATTGTAATCGCGCCATGCCTTAATATCATCCTCTCTCACCAGATAAAGCGGACGGATCAGCTCCATTCCTTCGAAATTGGTGCTGTGAAGCTTCGGCATCATGGTCTGCACCTGGGCTCCGTAAAGCATTCCCATAAGGATCGTCTCAATAACATCATCATAGTGGTGGCCCAGTGCGATCTTATTGCAGCCCATTTCTTTCGCGAAGGCATACAGATGTCCGCGGCGCATTCTGGCACAGAGATAACAGGGAGATTTCTCCACATTAAATACAGATTCAAAAATATCGGACTCGAAAATACGGATAGGAATATTCAGTTTTCGCGCATTTTCCTCGATGACCTGACGGTTCGCCGGGCTGTAGCCGGGATCCATTACCAGGAATTTCACTTCGAAATCAAACTTGTTATGAAGCTTCAGTTCCTGGAAGCACTTGGCCATCAGCATGGAATCCTTGCCACCTGAAATACAGACTGCGATCCGGTCTCCCGGTTTCACAAGCTCATAGGTGTTGATTGCCTTCGTAAATTTTGACCAGATTTTTTTCTTGAATTTCTTGCGGAGACTTATTTCCACATTTTTGGCGAAATCCTCGTCCTGGGAGCTTTTCATCACGTCCATCAGCCAGGCAATATAGCCTTTCTCCAGGCTCACGGCATCCAGCCCGTCCTCTGCAAGCTTCTTTGCAACTTCCCTGCTGTTGATTCCACGGCTACAGCAGATCACAAGCTTCTTCGTCTTATCAATTTCCTGATTCGCCTGGATTTCCTCTGGCTTACACGCCACAGCACCTTTCACGGCGCCATGGGAAATCTCAATTTCATCACGGATGTCAATGATCTGATAAGAATCCGCGGGTAACTTTTTTAATTCTTCTATTGTTATACTACTCATGAAAACTCTTTCTCCTAAATCTATTACTATCTTTCAGACATTATTTTCTTATTATCTCCGGCACGAAGTGTCTTTCCCCTCAGCTGCGGTTCTTGATCAGCGATATAACAAACAAGACCACTGCCAGAATTGCAAAAAACGGAATCACAGCAACCAGAATATGGAACAGTAAGAATACAATAATCAGCAGGATCACAATTCCAAGCAGCTTACTGTACCAGGTATCGAACCGCCATACATGTACATGCTCCCCGGCCTTTTCCCCTGAATTGTCTGTATTATCTGAGTAGGTGCTGTATTCCTCGTAATCCACCTGTCCATTATCTACGTCTGTGTCCAGTAAAGTACGGGCGATCAGCCTTGGATCTCCAAGCTCTGCAAGAACCTCCTGCTCATTTCTTCCCTTCCTCACCTGGGACTGAATATAATCCTCATAATAGCGCACATGCGCAGCCACCTTGCCTTCATGCATCTGCCCGGACAACTGGCTTCTCAATGTATCCAGAAATTCTGTTCTGTTCATTTAATCATTTAACCTTTCTTATATAAAGAAACTTCACTTATAAAGAACCTTCACTGCACATTCAAAATTACAGTTCACTTCAAAAACATAACCGCCACAATATCCCATCTTCTGTTTATGTGACGTATCAGCCATACTCTGAATAGTTACATTCTAACAATACTTTCTTTCATACGCAACTATTCAGTTAATAAAATTTTTGTGAAGCGTTTCTGAACACATTCTAAAAAGAAGAAATATTTTTTGTCATCCAAAAAACTTTTGTAAATTTCCACAAATATCTATTGTGTTTTTTGACAATAATGCCGTCTGTTAATTTCTTGACAAAATGTCTTTTTAATGATACAATAGACACATCAATTGAAAAGCTTCTGAATACTGACGGATCGTGGAGTTTACCACAGGGACTTCGGGAGCAGATCAAGGAAGTTATTGTGAATGATATTTACAGTAACTTAAGGAGCCGACCGTCTGGGCAGTATTTGAATTATCAGATACTGCCCTTTTTTATCGGAAGGCATCAAACAGCCATTTAATCTTACACAACGAAAGGAGCTTTTATTATGGGGTTTAAAAGTGACATCGAAATCGCACAGGAATGCGAAATGAAACCAATTACTGAGATTGCCAAAAAGGCAGGTATTGAAGACAAGTACCTTGAGCAGTACGGCAAATACAAAGCAAAAATTGATTATAATCTTTTAAAGGAAACAGATAAAAAAGATGGAAAACTGATCCTGGTTACCGCCATCAACCCAACTCCGGCAGGAGAAGGAAAAACCACTACTACTGTTGGTCTTGCAGATGCTATGCAGCAGCTTGGTAAAAATGTTATGGTAGCTCTTCGTGAGCCATCCCTTGGACCTGTATTTGGTGTAAAGGGCGGCGCAGCAGGCGGCGGATACGCACAGGTTGTTCCTATGGAGGATATCAACCTTCATTTCACAGGTGACTTCCATGCCATCGGTGCAGCAAACAACCTTCTTGCAGCAATGATCGACAACCACATTTTCCAGGGAAATGCCCTGAACATCGACCCACGTAAGATCACATGGAGAAGATGCGTAGATATGAACGACCGTCAGCTCCGTAACGTAGTAGACGGACTTGGCGGAAGAACAAATGGTATGCCTCGTGAAGACGGCTATGACATCACCGTTGCTTCTGAGATCATGGCAGTTCTTTGTCTTGCAAGTGACATCAAAGACCTGAAAGAAAGACTTTCCAGAATCATCATTGGATATACATATGGCAAACCATCTGAGCAGAAACCTGTAACAGCAGGTGACCTTCACGCAGAGGGCGCTATGACAGCACTTCTGAAAGATGCCCTGAAACCAAACCTGGTTCAGACTCTGGAGCATGTACCGGCAATTGTTCACGGCGGACCATTTGCAAACATCGCTCATGGATGTAACTCCGTAACAGCAACCAGAATGGCTCTTAAACTTGCTGACTATGCTATCACAGAGGCTGGTTTCGGTGCTGACCTTGGTGCTGAGAAATTCCTTGATATCAAGTGCCGTATGGCTGGTCTGAAACCAAATGCAGTTGTTATCGTTGCAACTGTCCGTGCACTGAAATATAACGGTGGTGTTCCGAAAGCAGATCTGAATAATGAGAACCTGGAAGCTCTTGAGAAAGGTCTTCCGAACCTGCTGAAACACGTAAGCAATATCAAGAATGTTTACAAGCTTCCATGTGTTGTTGCAATCAACGCATTCCCAACCGATACAAAAGCAGAGCTCGACCTTGTTGAAGCAAAATGTAAAGAACTTGGTGTTAACGTTGCACTTTCCGAAGTATGGGCAAAAGGCGGCGAAGGTGGCAAGAAGTTAGCTGAGGAAGTTATCCGTCTTGTTGAGGAGCCGAACGATTTCACATATGCATATGAACTGGAAGGTTCCATCGAGGATAAACTGAACCAGATCGTCCAGAAAGTATATGGCGGTAAGAGAGTTGTTCTTACAGCAAATGCCCAGAAACAGGCAAAACAGCTGGAAGCACTTGGATTTGGCAACTGCCCGATCTGTGTAGCTAAAACACAGTACAGCTTAACCGATGACCAGACCAAGCTTGGTGCTCCGACAGACTTCGAAGTAACTGTCCGTAACCTGAAAATTTCCGCAGGTGCAGGCTTCATCGTAGCACTTACAGGAGAGATCATGACCATGCCAGGTCTTCCGAAGGTTCCGGCTGCTGAGAAGATCGACGTAGACGAGACTGGTAAGATCACAGGACTGTTCTAAATCCGTTACTATTCATAGATAATCGAAATTTCAAACAACAAACGCCCGAGAGTTTTTAAGCTCCCGGGCGTTCTTATTCCCGCTTACTGTAAAGCATATCTCAATAAAGTTATGTAAACTTTATTTCAGTTTTTCTCCTGTCAGCATCTCATATGCCTGAAGATATTTTGCAATGGTCTTGTCCACGATTTCCTGTGGAAGTGTCCAGTTATTATCCGGATTGGCTTTCAGCCAGTCACGGGCAAACTGCTTGTCAAAGGATGGCTGTCCATGTCCTGGCTCGTATCCGTCTGCCGGCCAGAATCTGGAACTATCCGGTGTGAGCATCTCATCACCAAGTACAATATTGCCATTCTCATCCAGACCAAACTCAAACTTGGTATCTGCAATGATAATCCCCTTGCTCAATGCATATTCTGCACACTTTTTATATAATGCGATGGTGTAATCACGGATCTTCTCAGCGTATTCCTGGCCATGTCCCGGATAATATTTCTCAAGATGAGTCACGCTCTGTTCGAAGGAAATATTCTCGTCATGGTCGCCGATCTCAGCCTTGGTAGAAGGTGTGTAAATAGGCTCTGGCAGCTTATCAGACTCTTTCAGACCTTCCGGAAGATTAATTCCGCAGACAGTACCATTCTTCTGGTAGCTTGCCCAGCCGCTTCCAGTGATATATCCACGAACGATACACTCAACCGGAATCATATCCAGCTTGCGGCACATCATACTGTTTCCGTCGAATTTGTCCTGCTGGAAAAACTCCGGCATATCCTTCACATCAACAGAAATCATGTGGTTCGGCAGGATGTCCTGGGTCATGTCGAACCAGAACTTGGACATCTGTGTGAGAACAGTGCCCTTTTTAGTCACTTCGTTGTTCAGGATCACGTCAAAACAGCTGATACGGTCTGTAGCAACCATGATCAGGCTGTCTCCGTTGTCGTAAATCTCGCGTACTTTGCCTTCTTTAACTGGCTTCATTTCCTGCATAGCTTTACACCTCGTCACTTTTCTATTTTATTTTTCGCTGAAAGAATTTCACTCACAGCACTTGAATATTTTACCATTTTACAGGAAAAAAAACAATTCTCTTAATTGCCGAAATCCAATACCCATTTTCTAAAAACAATGTGAATCTTACCATAGTCCAGTCCATATACCCTAAAGTATTCCAGAGTCTCTTTGAAAACCTCTGTATCCTCTATCCAAGTACATACCGGTTCTTCCCATTTTTCTTAGCCAGATACAGATTACGGTCTGCATTATGAATAAAATCCGCCAGACTGTATTCCTTTTCTGCCAGCTTATTTACTGCTCCCATGGAAATGGTCACAGTTCCAAAACCTTTATGCTTAAGGAATGGCATTTTCGCAGCATTGATCCTGTCAAAAAGCTTTTCAATAAATCGTCTCAATTCTGCATCAGACTTATCGAGTCCAAGGATCACAAATTCATCACCACCATAGCGGCTTACGAAGTATTCCTCGCCTACTGTCTCTACCAGAAGCTCTGAAATTTCCTTCAAGCATTCATCTCCCTTCAAATGCCCGTATTCATCGTTGTATACCTTAAATTTATCAATATCAAAAATACAGAGACATATCTTGCTTTTTTGGAATCTGGAAATCTCACACAGCTTGTTAAACTTCTTTTTCAGGCCATAACGGTTGCTGATTCCGGTAAGCTCATCCACCTCGCTGGTTTTCATAAGTTCCTTGGCATTTGCAGACAGCTGTTCATTTGTCATTTTCTCATATTCCAGTTTATAACGGTTATCAATCGCCCGGACGATCAGATCTTTTTCCTGTTCATTAACTATTTTTTTCAGTTCATAATAGTTGCGGTAACACTTCTGAAGTTCTCTTTTGGCACCAGTTGCCTTGCAATACCTGATCCATGCTTTAAGCAATTCCACCCGGCGTTTTAATAGGGTGTCTTCATTGTTATCTTCATCCAGGATTTCCAGCAGTTTTCCTGCTTTCTGGTACTCCTGCATTGAAATAAGCACCTTGACCAGTTCTATAAAACACCAGAAGGATTCCACCTCTTTATATGCTTCCCTGGGTAAATCCAGCATTTTCTCCGCCTGTGAAACAGCCCTCTGTCTCTCTCCGGTATAATAGCACAGCTTTATATTATGGACACTCCAGCTCACCTCAGACGCTGGAAATACAGTATCTGTCTCACTTCCCTCTTCATCAGCAGCCATATCCAGAAATTTCTTTGCTGCAGCATAATCCTTCTTTACGATGCATCCATCCGCAATATTAATGCAATATTGTTTTTTGTTATATATTTTTTTCTTCTCTTTTTCTTCCCGCTTCTTACACATTTCAAAGGCCATTTTCAGATATCTGGTAGCCCCATCCATGTCTCCTACTTTATGCAGTAGCTCTCCGATATTATTATATATCATTGCCTGCATTGCAGTATCATCCCGCTTTTTTGCGAGTTTTAATGCCATATAATAATAGTCCAGTGCAAGCAGGCCATCTCCCTGATTCGCATAAATGATCGCCGTAATATTACAGTTTTTCATAAGCAGCTCTTCATACCCATACTTACGCTGAAGCTTCTCTGCCATACGCATATTATCCAGCGCTTCCTTTAGGTCCCCCATGGAGAACAAAGTATCGCCCATATATAAGCGGGCATATGCCATCAGATAGCTGTTTTCCTCATCGCTTCCCTGCTTCAATAGCTGGCAGCATATTTCATAAGCCCTCTGGGGATCTGAAAACCGGTATTCTATTACTTCTTTGCATTTTTCTTCAATCGCCCTGTTCATTCTCGTCTCCCTGCAAAGCCTCCGCAATTGCAAAATCACCCTTAAAGCCTTTTTTTAAACCATAAAGGACCCGGTCTGCCTTCTCCACATAACAGGAGAACCCTTTTGATAAAACCGGAGTTACATGTACACCGCCTATTGTCACCGTCACAAATTCTGATACCCTTGATTTCTCGTTTAAAATTGCTGCATTTTTCAGTTCACCTTTGATCCTGGCTGTCATCTGTGTGACATCCGTAAGTTCTCCACCTGTGATCGTGATCAGGAATTCATCCCCACCGTATCTGCCAACCATCCCGTTCTTCGAGACAGCCTCTTTCAGTATTTCTGCAACCCGTTTCAGGCATTTATCACCTTCCACATGGCCGTAAGTATCGTTAAATTCTTTAAAAAAATCCACATCTATGATCAAAACAGTAAATTTCTCCTGTTTCTTTTTCGCTTCCTCCAAAGCGGCGCTCATATGTTTGCGGATTCCACGCCTGTTTAATACACCGGTAAGCTCATCATACTCATTTCTTTTAAACAAAATATCCCGCCAGGCTTCCATATTTTCATGTCTGTCAGCCTCTTCCTGCAATTCCATACGTTTCTGCAGTCTCTTTACAGTAGCCTGTCTGGATGCTTTGTGGAATATCTGGTCATATTCAAAAAACAATTCATAAGCACGATCCAGTTTTTCTTCATTTCCCTGTGCCGTATAAATCTTTATTTCATAATCCAGGAGTCTGGTCCATTTTCCTGCACTTTGCACTTTTTCCAGAAGTACCTCTGCCTTTTGCGCAAATGCTTCTGCCTTCCCATACTCTTTCAGTGTCATTAATACATCAAGAATGTCAAAATAATGGGACAGCTTTTCAAACCGGTTCCGTATCTTCTCCACTTCCGTCCAGCTTTTTGCAAGTTCCCTCAGTGCAGCTTCCCGTTGCCCCTTTTGGGCATAGCAGGACGCGTACAAAAGAGGCACATCCAGAGGATCATCTTTTAACGTATCCAAAGCTTCCAGATATTCCAGTGCTTTATCCGGCTCTCCTTTTTCCAGCGCCAGTCCGGATTTCAGCATATTGTAAAATTCTCCGCTAAATGCTATATTCGTATCATTATCGCTGGCCTTTTTCGCCATCTGGTATGCACGGTTCATAGTCTGCTCTGCCTTGTCATAAGCACCAGCTTCCTTGTATACGAATGCAATATTGGCAAGAGCAGCAGAACACATTATATAATCTTCCAGCTGTTCCGCAATTTCCATTTCTTTGAAAAAGCAGTCAAGAGCCCCCTGTTCATCATCCAGACCAATATAGATCACCCCTGCCAGATTATTCAAAGTAAGGGATAATTTCTCGTATTCGCTTACCTCTTCTCCGATCAGCTGCATTGCCATATGGCACTCATCCATAGCCTGATCAAGCTGTCCCATAGAATGAAAAGCATCTGCCAGATATGTATGTGCAAATGCCCTGGAGTACTCAGTTTTATCCAATTCCAGCAGTTTCAGGCACAGTTCCCGTTCTTTTTCCGGGGACTGGTGTCTGATTTCAAGAATCTGGTCCATATAATGATTTACTTCGTCCATTGTTCCACCTTTTCGGATTATCAGGTATTTCATATACCTTAATTTTCAAGTATTTCAAACAATATAGTAATAAGATACTCGGATTGTCCATGTTCGTCAACATTTTGTCGAAAATTTCTTGCACAAAAAACAGTCCAAAAGGATTGTCATTACACCTTTTCAACCGTATAATAATAAAGTAACTGTTCAGTTCCAATCTCTGAAATTCTTCTTTTCCAAAAACAAGGAGACACTATGAAATACAAATTCGCAGCAGCCGACATGGACGGCACCCTGCTCAACGATGCCAATGAGATAACTCCGGATAACATCCAGGCAATACGAAATGCTGTTTCAAAAGGACTTATTTTCTCCATCTGCACCGGCCGTCCCATGCAAGGTGTAGAACGCTATCAGAAACAGCTTGGTATAAATGGCCCGGTGATTACCTACAATGGTGCCATGATTCTCGATTCTGCAACAGGAAAGGTTCTGTACCGCCAGGAGCTTGAACCATCTGATGCCCGTCTGATTCTGGACGCAGGAATAAAATATGATACCACTATGTGTATCTGGTCTGATAATAAATTATACGGAAACAAGCTGAATGACCGCATTTTTGAATACAGCCAGGCAACTAGGGTTGCGCCCCTTCTGATGCCAGACACAGATCAGCTTTTAGCGCAGGGGATTACCAAAATCTTATGGTATGATGACGTAGAAAGAATTTCCGAAATGGAAAAAGAGCTGCGCCAGGCAGCTCCTTCCCAAAATAAGATTCAAAATACTTTTCAAAATGTTACCTTCTGTACCTCCAAGCCCTTCTATCTGGAATTTTTCAACAGCAAGGTTTCAAAAGCTGCTGCCATTGACCGGATTGGCGAACTTTATGGCTTCTCACCAGAACAGACGATTGCGATTGGAGATGGTTTCAACGACCTTTCCATGATCCGGCATGCCGCCCTTGGCGTGGCCATGGCAAATGCACCAGATGGAGTGAAAAAGTATGCCGATTATATTACCCGGCACACAAATAACGAAAACGGTATTTCCGAGGTTCTTGATAAATATATATTATAACAAAATATACAAAAAAGTGATTGTATTAACATTTTTCCAGCTAAAACAATCACTTTTTCACAATTCCTTCTATTAACTTTTTTGCAACAAATATTCTTTTAATACCAAACGTTTATACATTTTATAATAAATATTTTCACATCTTACAGATTCTTAAACAATGGTTTCATAACCGGATACAGTTCTTTGAATTTCTGGTATCTCTCTTCATACTTAGCAGCCAGCTCTGGTGTAGGCGCTACGGTATCTACCACCTTGGCAAGTTTCTTTCCTGCAGTCTCAACATCCGGATAAACACCACATCCAACAGCTGCCAGCATAGCGCCGCCAAGTGACGGTCCTTCCTCTACTTCCAGAACGTCAACCTTGATATTCATAACATTGGCAATGATCTGTTTCCAGAGAGGGCTCTTGGCTCCACCACCACAGATCTTGGTGCGTTCAATCTTAATACCAAGGCTCTTGGCAACCTCAAGGGAATCACGAAGAGCAAAGGCAACACCTTCCAGGACAGCCTGAGTCATATCTGCTCTTGAAGTGTCCATGGACATGCCGAAAAATACGCCTCTTGCGTCTGGATCATTGTGCGGGGAACGCTCTCCCATCAGATATGGCAGGAAAAATACATGATTCTCGCCAAGCTTCTGGATTGGAGCCTGCTCTGCTGCGAAATCCTTTGTTCCAAGAATTTCCTCAGCCCACCATTTATTGCAGGAAGCTGCGCTGAGCATACATCCCATAAGATGATAGCTTCCATCTGCATGGCAGAAGGAATGAAGTGCATTGTGTTCATCCACACCGAAATTCTTGCTGGAAATAAATACAGTTCCAGATGTTCCAAGAGAAATATTGCACTGTCCATCGCCGACTGTACCTGTACCAACAGCTGCTGCCGCATTGTCGCCAGCTCCTGCGATGACTTTTACATTTTCTGAAAATCCAAGCTCTTTTGCCACTTCCGGCTTCAGAGTTCCAACAACTTCCCAGCTCTCATAAACCTTCGGAAGCTGTTCTTCTTTTACACCGCAGATCTCCAGCATTTCTTTGGACCAGCAACGGTTCTTAACATCAAGAAGAAGCATACCGGAAGCATCCGATACATCTGTACAGAAGGAACCACTTAAGCGGTAAGCCAGGTAATCCTTCGGAAGCATGATCTTTACTACTTTTGCAAATTTCTTCGGCTCATTTTTCTTCATCCAGAGAATCTTCGGAGCGGTAAATCCGGCAAATGCAATGTTTGCTGTGTACTGGGAAAGCTTGTCCTTACCGATTACGTTATTCAGATAATCGGTCTCCTCGGAGGTACGGCCATCATTCCACAAAATTGCAGGACGGATTACCTGATCCTGTGCATCCAATGTAACCAGACCATGCATCTGTCCGCCGAAGCTGATTCCTGCAACCTGAGAACGGTCAATTCCCTCTGTCAGCTCTTTCATACCAGCCATGCTCTGTGTGTACCAGTCCTCCGGATTCTGCTCAGACCAGCCCGGATGCGGGAAAAATAATGGATATTCTTTAGATACGATATTACAGATTTTTCCGGATTCTTCCATCAGAAGAAGTTTTACTGCGGAAGTACCAAGATCAACACCGATAAAATACATTTTTATCCTCCTATTTGAAAAACAGCCGTACCGCATAAAGTGGTACGGCCGTTTCTATATACGCCTATAATTTTCTATTCACTCAGCTAATCAGCCCCATGGATTCTCAGTTGGATATCTTACACCAGCTGGCTGGTTGTAACCAATCTTCTTAACATCCAGTCCGAGGAATTTCACTACTTCGTAGAAAATCTTTCCATAATGTCCAAACATAACTGCACCATGATGCGGGAAGTTGCCCTCGATCAGAACGTGACGGTAGAATCTTCCCATCTCTTTGATTGCGAAAATACCGATACCACCAAATGATCTTGTAGGTACGTCAAGAACTTCACCTTCTGCAACATAGGAAACAAGCTCTCCCTCAGAGTTGCACTGCAGACGATAGAATGTGATATCAGAAGCTGCGATATCTCCCTCAAGAGTTCCTCTTGTGAAGTCTGGCTCAGATCCTTCTGGCTCAAGAAGTCTGTGCTGGATCAGCTGATATTTAACAGCTCTGGACTCGCACATCTTACATGCAGGAGTATTTCCACAATGGAAGCCCATGAATGTATCCGTAAGCTTGTAATCATATTTGCCCTTGATGTCCTCGTCGTAGATGTACTGCGGAACGGAGTTGTTGATATCAAGCAGTGTAACAGCGTCATTGGAAATGCAAAGTCCGATATACTCGCTGAGTGCTCCATAGATATCAACCTCACAGGATACCGGGATTCCTCTGGAAGCAAGACGGCTGTTTACATAGCAAGGCTCAAATCCAAACTGTGACGGGAATGCCGGCCAGCATTTGTCAGCAAATGCAACGTATTTTCTAGCTCCTTTATGAGCCTCTGCCCAGTCAAGAAGAGTCAGCTCAAACTGTGCCATCTTCTCATTCAGGTCAGCATAATATTTGCCTTCGCCCATCTCTTTTGCCATATCAGCGCAAACCTCTGGGATACGTGGATCGTTCTCATGCTCTTTGAAAGCAACAAGAAGGTCAAGCTCAGAGTTCTCTTCGATCTCAACGCCCAGCTCATAGAGGCCTTTGATTGGTGCATTACATGCGAAGAAGTCCTGTGGACGTGGTCCGAAGGTAATGATCTTCAGATTATGAACACCGATGACAGCACGTGCAATCGGAACGAAATCAGCGATCATCTTAGCGATATCATCAGCTCTGCCTACCGGATATTCTGGAATATAAGCCTGCAGATGACGCATCTTTAAGTTATAGGAGCAGTTCAGCATACCACAGTAAGCATCACCACGTCCGTTGATCATGTCACCGTCACCCTCAGCAGCGGATACATACATGCAAGGTCCGTCAAATCTCTCAGCGATCAGAGTCTCTGGAGTCTCTGGGCCGAAGTTTCCAAGGAAAACAACAAGTGCATTACATTCAGCCTTGTTTACATCCTCGAGAGCTTTCTCCATGTCCTTCTCATTCTCAACAGTTACTGGACATTCATAAAGATCTCCTTTGTAAGCTTCCATGATTGCTGCACGTCTCTTCTCAGACAACTGAATCGGGAAACAGTCACGGCTTACTGCGATAAGTCCAAGTTTTACTACTGGTATATTGTTCATAATATGTATTCCTCCATATTTTAATATTCTAAGTTTAGAATTTAATATTCTTCTCAATCAATAGTGATATTCTCACCCTTCAGACCGTTAAATGCGCCTTCGATCTTCGCATCCTCATGTGCGATCAGCCATTTATTCTTAGCTGTCATCAGGCTGTCCTCTCCGGTCTTCTCTGTCGTGAAAGTGAGCTCAGTGTTGGTTCCTTTAGGAAGGACTACTACACACTGGAAACCGCCATCATTTACATGGCATGGTGCATAGTGAAGTGTAGTCGCATATACCTCAATTCCGGTTCCTGCCGGTACAAGGAATGCTTCAATCTTAGAGGTATCATAGGTGTGGTCCGGCTCAATGTCCTGCTGGTGTCCGATAAGAAGGACAAGATCTGTTACTGCAACATTGATCTCGGAATTACGGTGATACTCTACTGCATTCAGCTTCTTGTTATGGCCATTGCAGTATCCGATCTGGACTGGCAGTCCGCCATAACCCTTGTTCTGCAGGTCTTTCATAACATCCAATGCTTCCAGCTCCTCTACGGACGGAACATAAATGACATCCTCCGGAACCGGTGTGTGTTTCATTTCTTTAATAAGGCTTGTAAAGTCGTATCCCTCCAGCACCTGTCCGTATTTGCGGAATGCCGGATCTGTAACTTTCTGAATCTTCACGATTAACCTCCTTTTTGCCTGAAACAGGCTTTTCAAGTTGAAAAAAGCATACCATATTCTGGTATGCTTTGCGACGGTTTTCTTGTCTAATCTATAGCACTTTTTTGACATTTATTGTTTTTTGCGCAGGTCGCTTGGCAGCTCACCATACTTTTTCTGAAATTCCCTGGCGAAAGCCCTGCTGCTGGCAAACCCATTGTCCAAGGCGATCTGTCCCACTGTTTTCTCTGTATTCATCAGCTCCCGGTAAGCATAAAACATGCGGATTTCCTGCAAATATGCCTTAAAGTTAATTTTTGCATACTTTTTGAACATTCGCGACAAATAAGCATCTGAATACCCAAAAAGATTCGCCATATCGGAAAGCTTCAGTTCTTCCCTGTAATGTTCTCTCATATAAGTGGTAATTTTTGACAATGCATCCAGCCGACGGCTGTCCTGGATTTCTTCCTGAGCAGCTTCTGTCTCACGGTAGTCTTTTATCATCAGGTAAAGTATATTGTAATACAGTGCCATAGTCCGGTATTCCCAGCCTTCTTCCCTGGCCTTGTACACTTTATAAAGCTCTTCGATGAAAAATGCCAGCTTCCGGTTATCCGGTGCCTTGGACTTCTGGTCCCTGGCAACACGGGCTGCACTTGTAAAACGGATAAAACGCTGGGCTGTAAAATACTTTTCAAACTGTTTCAATGGGATCTGGAGAACCACAGTCTCATTCTTTCCCGGAGCGTGGATGGAATGGATTTCATTCGAATTGATAATGATCAGACCACCGGCTTCAAGTGGATACTCCTCTTCATTCAGAAAGAAGGTCAGTTTGCCTTTTAACACGGCGAAAATCTCGATGGAAGTATGCCAGTGCTTTTCTCTCTCGTAATTTCCACGTCCACCCTCAAACAAAAAGATTTTGAACGGAAGTCCTTCGTTGGGTATGATCAGTTCATGCTGAAATTCCATGGTTCACCTCCTGCGTTTTTTCCATTTTACCATGTTTCTGTGTATTGTAAACAAAAGCTTATCAGAAAATTACACAGAAAATTCCATATACAGCTGCATCCTTCTTTTTTTCTTTTCTGGACGGTTATTATCTACTTTTCTATGCACTTGTATTTCTGCATCTAAACGCTTATAATAAAAAAAGCTACAATTATCTGCAAAAATTATTCCGGGAGGTTTATCATGAAATTTGTATATCCTGCTGTCTTCAAAAAAACAGAAGACGGACGCTATAAAGGAACTTTTCCTGACTTGGAAGGCTGCTTCGGGGAAGGGGATACCCTGGATGAAGCTATCGAAAATGCAAACGCAGCCGCATTTGACTGGATCTCTGTAGAGCTATCCGAAGAAGTACCAGAGCTGCCCCCGATCACCGATCCAGATGATATGGATTTGGAGGACGGAGATGTGGTAAGAAATATCCAGGTAACCATACGATTATATGATGGGTGGGATGAATGAAGTTTACCGTGAATACCTGAACTCCCCTTATATGTTCAGGATTCACCGGCTTACCCGATAAGTCCAAATGAGGCGCGTGAAAAATGATTTCTCGTTTTTCACGCGCCCCTTAATATTTGCAATTCCCAAAAATTACTTCATTTCTTTATATTCAATTATTTTATTTGCTCTGCAATACAACCTGCATACTTTTGAATTTTATCAATCCGCCTGTTTCTTCACCGCCACTGCAACAGACAGGCTTGGATCACAATACGGAATCAAAGTTGCCTGCAATGCATGATAAATATCTGACTTGCCCGGCCATACGGTTTCCAGAAGATTGTTCTCTCTATCCAACTGGTGGAACCAGGAGCCATTCACATGATCCAGAACCTTTTCATCCAAATATTTCATAAATTCTGCATAGTCTGCGGCGTATTTCTCATTTCCGGTTACATTGCAAAGAACTGCGGAAGTATTAAGTGCTTCTGCAAGTGTCCAATGCATTCTGTCATGTACTACCGGCTTTCCACTCCAGTCTGTAGTATAAACAATTCCAGGTGCCCCGTCTGCATTCCATCCGTCAGCAACAGCGCGGTTATACAGCTTCTGGGCAGCTTCAATATAAGGTACTGCGCCAACCTTATCTTCTTGATATGTAGAAAGTGCCCACTGTGTGATCAGTCTGGCCCACTCGATTCCATGCCCCGGAGTTGCACCATATGGCTTAAACTGGTCATCTGGGCGATCTTTGTTGCATTCCAGATCTGGTACCCAGTCGCTGGAAAAATGCTCTGGAATGCGCCAGCTGTTCGTCTTGGCCCATCCAATCACATGATCTATGATTCTTCCTGCACGTGCACGGTATTTTTCATCTCCTGTTACATCCGCTGCCGCAAGAAATGCTTCTACTGTATGCATATTGGCATTCACCCCACGGTAAGGATCCAACCTGGTAAACTCTGTATTCCAGGTGTCGCAGGAAAGTCCCTCTTCCTCATTCCAGAATCTCAGGTCATAAAGCTGCAAAGCGTCCTTCAGAAGCTCTTCTGCCCCTTCTCTTCCGGCAAGTATCGCAGAGGATGCAGCCAGAATAACAAATGCATGGGCGTAACACTGCTTGGTTGGTACGATCTCGCCATCATGCGTAAGGCCAGCATACCAGCCACCATTTTTATCATCATGAAGTTCTCCCCGGATGCCTTTAAGTGCTGCATCCACAAGTGCCTCGCTGCCCTCATGTCCCAGCATTGCACCGATGCTGTAAACATGTGTCATACGGCATGTGATCCATGTCTCGCGGTTCCTGTCCGTCCATGGAGTTCCGTCATCTCCCAGATAATAGGAGCTGCCTCCCGGTGATGGAAACCGGTGTCCGAATTTTAACAGATCTTCTCTTATTCTCTGCATAAATTCTTTGTTTTCAGCTGTTCCAAACTGGTATTTTTTTTCTATAACTGCCATTGTTGTTCTCCTTTACATATAAAGTCCAGAACATGCCTCAAAATCATTCTTACAAAATGTACATTACAATTTATCTAAAACCATTTTCAAGCATTTTCCAGTAATTGCAGTATCAAAGAATATACCTTTGTTTTTACCATCTTACTCCATTTCAAAACGATTGAAAAGGGGAAATAAATTCATCTTTTCAGGGGGATTTTACGTTTTTATAACTCCTCTGCCTTATAAATAACATATCCCTCATAATAATAACTGTGATCAATTCCCTTCATATACACGTCCCGGTTATCAATCTGATCTGTTAAAGCTTTTTTTAAAATGTATTTGATTTCAATATCTTTAATGGGACTTCGTTCCATTGCCAGCAGATAGTCCTCTTTATCCACAGCACTCCAGTCAATAACCTTGCCCAGTTCCCTTTTTAGGATTAAATCAAGCCATATTCTGGTGCTTCGTCCGTTTCCTTCTCTAAACGGATGTGCAATATTCATTTCCACGTATTTCTCAATAATCTCATCAAATGTGGACTGTGGCATTTTTTCAATATTCTCAAGTGCAGCCTGCAAATACATCACTGGCGCAAACCTGAAATTTCCCTTTGCAAGGTTTACAGTCCGCACCTTTCCCGCAAAATCATATATTTCATCAAAGAGATATTTATGAATCGCAGCAAGCATCTTAAATGTCCCAGCTTCATAATGATCCAGGTATCCATTTTCAAATAATTCAACAGCTTTTTTCTTGCTGATTTTCTCTTCCATTCTTGCAAGCTCTGTGGACTCCGTAATATTTAGCTTGTTTTCTAAAGTCATATACTCACCTCGGTCATTTCTATTTTTAGCGGTATCATTTCTATTTTAGATAAATATTTTATGCCAGATTTTTTTGCGGTTGTTTCAAACAGTTGTATTTATTTTATCACAAGCCAAAAAGTTCAACAATGTTTCTTATGGAAATTCTTTCACATAAAACCAGTCTCGGAGTTTCTGTGATTTTTTTCACCAAAATTCCTGGAGCCGCAACCCGTAAGCGCAAAGTAACCTATATTAGAGTATTTTTCACTCTAATATAGGTTGTTTTTTGTTATTATTGTTATATTTTTAGTCAGAAACTTAGCAGATAGCTTTTCCAAGTTCAATGCATGCAGCCTGAGCATCGTCATCCGGCTCTTCGTTGCAGATTACACTGTCAGCTGCAAGTGCTACACCATCATTCTGGCATTTTTCTTCCCAGCTACGCATCCACTCGCCGTCGCCCCATCCATAGGAGCCAAAAAGAGCTACTTTCTTACCTGCAAGCTTCGGCTCACATGCTTCAAATACTGGCTGG
>JAQXQS010000210.1 GCA_029101305.1 Clostridia bacterium
CTTTAGCCCATTCCATACCATTTATTTTCCTGATACTCTACGCCATCCACCTCGATCAGCTTGATTTCTACAATCTGGCAGTTGTCTGGTTCTTCTCTTAAAAGCAACAGAAGATCCTGCTTTTTTCCTTTGGCAGACGGAGCCTTTCCCCGTACAATGGCAAAACCGTTGTAACTGGTCCCGGTTTCTTTTTGTACATCCTGGTTCCAGGGACGTTCCGGGTGTTTTTCCATATATGCGACACCGTGAAGCAGAAGCCTTTTAAAATCCAGTTCTTTTAAAAGGCGCATCCTGGTACAGGAAATCTTGGTGTCCGCACCGTCTTCATCCAGATCCCCCGAGGCTTCCACCAGGTAATAAACGGAGTTTTTCCAGTCCCGGTAATAGCAAAGACAATCCAATGGATTTTCTGCACAATGAAATCCATTTTCCCGGCAGTTTGCCTGGTCCGTCTCATGCACCTTATCCCTTGTAAACTGATAGCCCCTGCACACCAGGTCTTTTTCAAATCCTTTGTATGCGATCATCCGTTCCTCCTACAATGAAAATAAAGAAAGCTGTTCCGGTTCTGCTGATTTCTTTGGCTTTATAATACTGCATCCACTTCCATCCTTTTTTTCCGAAACCTCTTTCTTTTTAGTCGCATTCTTATTATGGGAGACACCAGACCGCGCCGTTTCCGCGCGTGTCTTTTCCCACGATTTCCGGTTTTCTTCCTTTTCTTTTTTCTCTTTTTCCTGGACTTTTTTCAGGTCATCCACATAAAAATACTGATTCGCCCAGGCAAATACTTCTGTATGTGCAATCCCGATTCCGGAACGCTCCGGGATTTTGTCACGTCCCTTCTTTTTTGCCCGTTCCAATGCAGCCTGATAAGCTTTTTCCAGAATATAATCCATACATCTTTGTAATGACTTATGTGGCTGCAGGATCAGCTGGTCCAGTTCTTGATCTTCTTTCGCCTGGTTTAAAAGATAAGTACCGATCACCGAAGCAAACTCTGGGTCCTTTAAGACCAGCATCTCTTCACTTAACTTTTCTGTGGAAGTCTGATAGTTCTTCTGGCTTACCGGTATCTGCTTGAAGCAGTATCGCGTTCCCGCAATGAATGCATCCGTATCTTCCTTTGAAACGCCATGCTCCATTGCCAGTTTCCGAAGTGCCGCCGTATTCTTCCCTTGCCGGTAATGGTTTGCAAGGCTATTAATCTCGACAGCCGTCTTTACAAGTTTCTCGATCATCCGTGGTTCCTCCTTTTTAAGCTGCTGCCTGCTGTGCTTTTTCCATTTCCGCAGCTACTTCCTTTTCAATTTTGCGGCGTTCCTGATCGTCAGAGTCCAGAAGCCCTACCATATCCAGAAGCACCTGTCTGACCCACGGATTCTCTTTCCATTTTTCGTCCAACTTTGCTACCAGGGCGGTTACATTCTTCCAGTCCGTTTCCTCCAGGTCACGGTTTCTATAAAGTTTATAGAAATCATAAATTTCTTTCATTGCCCTGCTCACCGGTATCTTTGCGGCAGAGTCCATATTGGACAATAGACCGAGCAGTACCGGATGGCACTTGTATTTTTGGAGAAGTTCCTGGAGTCCGACTGGGTTCTTGCCGTTATATAAGCCAAGAAAATCATTGAAAATTCCTGCAATCTCTTTTTGGTCTGTCATTCGTTTCCTCCCTTTCTTCATTTTTGATCCGTTCACTGACCGTAGCCGGAAAACACTCAAATGCTTCTGCAATTGCATTCTTACTGTAGCCTTGCTTAAAAAGCTGCTGCATGACCTTTCCACGTGATTTTCGCTCCATTTTCTTTAAAGAGGAGTCCCGTATCTTCCGGGCAAGCATTTTTTTACATAATGGATGCTCCGGACCATATTCATACAGCTTCCAGGCTTCTGTGGCGTTCAGGCCACACACAATCGCGATCACAAGGCAGACATAGCCTGCGTATTCATCGTCTTTAATCCTGCATCACCCTTTCGTTCGCAATGCCTTTTAATTTTTCATTTTCAAGGATGTATTCCCTGGTTCCCTCCGGGTCCAGTTCTTCCAGACGTTTCAGATCAAACTGCACCTTCCGGTAATCACAAAAGCCAGAATGTCCTACCTCCTGAAGCACTTTTCCAAGCTGGTTCTTACGGATAAACTGAAGCTTGTGTTTACAGTCGAAATCTGAAATGAATGCTTCGCCCTCCTTCAGATTTTCATTTGGCAGGTTTACTGTCAGATCGTCAAACAGCTCTGTTTCTCCACCCTTTCCCTTTATAAGCCCGATATAAAGCCGTTTTTCGTGGAAATACGCTTTCACCAGAAGCTGTACCTGTTCCTTTCCCAGATTTCCGTCATACTCTAATGTTGGTTTTTCCATTCTTGTCCTCCTTTTTTTGGTGTTCTTTGCTGTGAATTATCGGTTGCTCCTTTCTTTGGTATTTGCAGCTCTAATTCTTTTCTGGCTATTTTCAAACAACAAAAAAAGACACCAAAAACCATTCTTTTGATTTTTGATGTCTTCCTGTTATTTTCCAGAGTCTTCTAAAAGATATAATCCCGGCAAGGTACCGGAATAAAATTTGATTACATAGAGTCTGCTATGTATAAACGATAATTCAATTGTAGAATAGCACAATATATAGTATGTGTCAACTTATTTCGCATATATATTGTGTTATTGCTGTATAACTGTAAATCATTTTCCATTATTCAACATAGCATTAATCTTCACCATTCCATTATATAGTTTTTCACAAAATCCCTTACAACACAAAGTGATAAAAACATAGAATGGAACTTTCAGATAAAACATTAATAATACTTAAATATTATTCAATATCTCCCGTTCTATATTACTTTTACTAAAATTTTTTGTAATTTGAGTAACAAGTTCAAATGTCATATCATATGACCTCATTTCTATTTGAGCCTCCATTGATGGTTCGTTATAAAAATTTTCTTTTGCAAGCTTATTTTTTCTTTTATCAATTTCCATAACAGTGGTGCCATAAATGGCATCTACAGTCTTCCCAATCCATTCATTAGCGTAATCTAGCCTACCTTGGTTATATGCTTCTTCTAATTTTTCCTCTAGTACTTATCTTGTTAGTTCTTTTCCCTGATTCATTAAAAAATCCAGAATATCTTTTATTTTTTTACTCATTAGTACCTCGTCTATGGTTAATAACAATATTAAAAAGCGTTATCTGGTATATCTTTAGGATATTTTCTTGGATTTTTCACCCATGACAATATTATTGCGCCGCATTCTTCGCACACTAAATGATGTATTGGTTCTTGATTATTTAAAAAACTGTTTGCACCATATAATCTACAATCGCCACTTTGATATCCATACCTAAAATTTGTTCCACCACAATATGGACAAATGTCAATCACTATTTTTCCTATTTTCATATTAGCACGCTCCTTTATATTTCTTAATATTTTTAGTATAACATTTTTTTATCATTATGTCATTGAATCTTCCTTTCCCAGACATAAAATTCATTGTTTACATTACATGTAGTGCACATTCTAGTAATTATAAATACTTTTTCGCTTCTTAAGAAACCCTCCGCTCCATAAACCATTTATCAAATTCATAGTATAAATGGCATTCTTTTCCTCCTACCATAGCGGTATACCGGATTCCGGTTCCTCCGGCCTTCCGGCTGGCACAGCGCTCTTTGTTTTTTATCCGGTCGATCTGGTAGGTGGTGCCATCCTCCCAAACAAACTCCACAGGTGTCATATCCCCATCTTTATCCATCTTTACTAATACATCCACATAAACTTTTAAATTTTCCATCTGCTTCTACCTCCCATTAAAATACCCTACTGGATGAACTGTATGGGTTCCCTGCGCATCCAGACTTGCCAGGGCTTTATCCTGATACATAAATGCTTTCTGTACACTGAAATAGCCAAACCGTCTGCGGATCTCATCCACCGCGCGATCCATTTTTTCCTGTTTTTCTCTCTGCTCCACGCTGGTAAACAGATCAAGCTGTACCGGCACATCCCCAAGAACCAGTTCCTCTGCCCGAACTCCAAGGCTCCGAACCGGATGACTCCAGTCATAGTTCTTTAGAAACAGCTGATAGGCAGCGTTAAAAATCTCATTTGTAATGTCTGTCGACTGTTTCAATTTCTGCTGTCTTGTAAACGAATATAAGCCATTATCACGAATGGATATAGATACCACGTTACACTTAAAGCCATGTTTCCGAAGCCTTGCAGAAACACTTTCCGCAAGTGCCATAAATATGATCTTTGCATCTAAATTCGTTTCTAAGTCCCTTGGTGTGGTGGTACTGTTTCCAATGGATTTAATGGGAGCCGCATATCCTTCCGGTGCAACAGGAGAATCATCCCAGCCATTTGCAAAGGAATATAAGACCAGTCCCATCTTCCCGAACAGCCGCTCCAGAAAATCCGGATCAGACCTTGCAATTTCCCCAATGGTTTTGATCCCATAACGATTTAACATCGTTCTGGTAGATCTTCCGACATACAAAAGGTCAGCTGCAGGCAGATTCCAGACGATACTCTGGTAATTTTCTTTATGAAATTCCGTAACCGCATCTGGTTTTTTATAATCACTTCCAAGCTTAGCAAAAATCTTATTCCAGGAGATTCCAATACTGACTGTGATCCCCAATTCCTTTTTTACACGCCTGCGGATTTCTTCTGCAATCTTTTTTGCATCCCCTTTTAAGGAGGTACTTCCAGTCACATCAAGCCACGCTTCATCACATCCATAAGGCTCCCCCAGATCCGTATATTCTCCATAAATCTCCCGCAGCATATAAGAAAACTGTAGATAAAGATCCATCCTGGGCGGAACAACAACCAGATCTGGACAAGCACTTTTTGCCTGCCATATAGCCTGCCCTGTCTTTACCCCTTTTTGCTTGGCAATATAATTTGCCGTCAGTATGATTCCATGTCTGGCTTCAGGATCTCCCCCAACCGCCAGTGGCTTTCCGGCATGTTCAGGATGATAGAGCATTTCCACACTGGCATAAAATGAATTTGCGTCACTGTGTAAGATTTTTCGTTCCACAGGATTCACCTCTCTTGTGTCAAGAACATATGTTCTATTTTGCATATTATATAGCCTCACTTATCGGATGTAAAGTGGTAAATGTTTCTTTTTCCTCCTTTTTTTCGTTGTGTCCAATTTATCGGAATAAACCCTTGGTTTTAATACCGATCCTATTTTCCATTTTGTGCGAAAATAAAAAGGCTGGTTCTGTGAATGATTCACATACCAGCTTTTTTCGG
Organism: Clostridia bacterium; assembly: GCA_029101305.1. Classification (GTDB taxonomy): domain Bacteria; phylum Bacillota; class Clostridia; order Lachnospirales; family Lachnospiraceae; genus Blautia_A. Next base: position 5,279 of record JAQXQS010000210.1, read on the forward strand.
GATTCTATTTTCAAAACAAAGACTGCTGCTCATAGGGCGTATAGCGTTCTAATGAAACCGGCTCTTGCTGCAAGAGTTTTCCTGCACTTTCCTTTTCACTAAGCCAGGGAACAACCTGGCTGCTTTCCAGAACCAGCGGCATCCGGTCATGTACCAGTTTCATGGAATCATTGGCCTGTGTCGTAAGAATGATAAAACGGTCTTCCATACCAAACCGGTCATAAAATCCTGCCAGATACATGGTATTTTTATCTTTTCGGTAAAAGGTATTCTTTTCTTTCTGATGGTTCCATTCATAAAAGCCGCTTACTGGAATCACTGCCCGGTGATAGGAAATCCCATTTTGAAAAATGCGTTTCTCTTTTACAGACTCTGCCCTGGCATTAAAGATCACGCCTTTTTTCTGCCACCCCGGATATCCCCAGGTTTTCTCGGTCAGACAAAGCTTTCCTGGCTCCTTCCATACAAGAACGGGTGCTCTTTCCGTAGGATGAACGTCCATGGTCTGGCTTTTTTTCTTTATGTTCTGCTCAACTTGGGAGACAATACGTTGTATATCCTGATAGGTTTCTTCCGAAATATAATACCTTCCGCACATGTTCTATCCCTCTTTCATCCATACGATAAAGTTTCTTTACTTCTCTTAGTATTTCTTTTATTAAAAGGAAACTTCGATAGCTCCATTTATAGTTTTGCCCTAATGTCTGCAACCGCAACCAATACGGCTTCTCCGCTGATCTTTATCCTTCCATTATCCAGAAGTTCAAGGTAAAGATATCCCCCACGTCTGGATGCCTGATACGCTTTAATCGCAGGCTTGTCCATAACCTTGGACCAGTACGCAGCGATCTGGCAATGCGCAGACCCGCATACAGGGTCTTCTGCAATGGATAGTTTCGGACAGAAGCTCCGCGAAACACAATCCACATTTATTCCTGCCGCTGTAGCATTCTGGATTCTGCCCTCGATTTCCTTTAAAAGTGTCTGGTCGGGCTGCATCTTCCGTACCTGTTCTTCCTTTTCAAAGACACAGATCAGATCAAGCCCCAGAACTGCTTTTAGTGGCCGTACCCCGAATGCCCTTTCCATTGCATCCGTAACTGGGATTTCTCTGAGCTCATAGGTTGGAAAATCCATTTCATACCGATTTTCTTTTCTCCTGACCGTCAGTACACCACTAAGAGTATAGAACACAACCGTATCGCTTTTGGGTTCATAATAATTCAGGATCACAAAAGCAGAAGCCAGTGTTGCATGCCCGCATAATTCCACTTCCATTCCCGGTGTGAACCATCTTAAATGGTAGCCTTTTTCTTCTTTTACAATAAATGCTGTTTCGGAAAGATTGTTTTCCATGGCAAGCTTCATCATAGATTTCTCAGGCGGCCAATGATCCATCACACAAACCGCTGCCGGGTTTCCGGAAAACGGTTCATTTGTAAAAGCATCCACGATATATTGTTTCATTTCTTTACTTTTCTCCAATCCTAACGTACAATTTTCATTTGAACTATCAAAATCTATTTTAATTTTCTGC
>JAQXQS010000211.1 GCA_029101305.1 Clostridia bacterium
CAGTTCCTTATTGATATGCAGCAAAAGTTTGCGGGAATTTTGGAGAAAGCCTGTGGAAATGAGGCTGGTGCATTTGAGGCGATTGTGTTGGGGGATAAGAGCAATCTGGATGCGGAGCTGAAAATGCGGTATCAGATGGCAGGGATCATTCATATTCTGGCGATTTCCGGTGTTCAAACTTTATTCTTGGCATAAATGTAAATTTGAAAAAGCCTGGAAATACGCTGTTTCTGGCAAGTTAGATATTCTTTATTTACATATTTTTTCTACAATTTTCAGCTTCATTTTTTGCGATTGTCCTTTTACGGACTTCAAGGGGGTAGTAGGTTTCTTACAAAAAATAGCGAAAGTATATAACCTTATGGCAAAAATACAATTTAACAGAAGGGAGAAATACAAAGATGGGGATAGTGGCAATTCGTTATTATAATGTATGGTTTTATTTACACTTACAATCGGAATTAGATGTGGTAAAATTCTCATATTTATCGAAACGTATAGAAGAAGGTGACAGATTTAGAATGAGAGATATACATAAGTGGTGTGCTATGCATAAAATAAAATATAGAACAAAGTTTGTATATAGAAAGGACTTCCCAGTAAAAGCAAATTTGTGGAATTTTTATTCATATGTACGTTCGAAAATTGAAAATGCTATATCTAAAATAACTTTATAAAAATTTTGTTTTCATCGACTATACATATGGAGACGGTAGTTCTTCTGGCAAAGGTTAAATAAAAAGAGGCTGCAAGAGCCTATAAATAAAGGGATTCCCAGGCTTTATTCCAGAAATGGAGTAGAGATCGGGAATCCTTTTTCATGTGCTGACAGTAGTTTCACATACAAGAATTATGCAAGGCGAGACTACGTAGCGACTTTTTGAGAGTATCGAGACTATTGAATTACTTTCTATTGCGAATCACTATGGAGTTCGTCTTCCGTACAAATGTAAATTGCATTGTTTATAAACATGAGTATAACTTGCTCAGAACTAAAATTCTCGCAGACATTTCTTTTTCTTGTAATTATACTTCTAAATCCAGAACTAGGTATGCTGTGAATAATTTGAATTTCATTATCCGAAAATTCTTTAATACTGTAGAAGTGGCATTTTTCTCGGGGGATTACAGTGTAACTTAGAAGAACCATGTCACTTAGTAATTCCTTTGAAAAGTTGTTTTTTATTGTGTTGGAATACTTTACTTTCATATATAAACCTCCTTGTAGTCGTTGATATTAGCTCTATATGCAAATATAATCAAGTACTGCCCACAAAAAAATAACGAAAAAATATGTGGGCTACTTGAAAAGGGCATTGAAATGTGATATAAATTTTAGTGGGCAGTAGAATGTTATAAGAAACATTACTTCTCTATATAAATTAAGGAAGGAGATTTACATGAATAATGCTGTAGATATGGTAAAGTGTTATGAAATGTTACGAAGTGAGCTTAAGGTAAAAGATCTTGAAGCTGTCATGCGAGGTAATACATGGGCGCGTGCGATGGGGCTCATGGCTGATAAGTTTAACTCGATTTCAGCAAGAGCAAACTCTGAGTCTGATGTTGCTACTCAGATTGACGCCGAAATCCTAGCTTTTTCTCATAATGTCTTAGAACCAAGCGGACGAAAAGGATTTGATCTGAAGAAGGAACGTAAAGTTCAGATTGAAACTCAGGAGGTATTTGATACTGATGAAGTTCAGAGATCTTCTGCAATTGGTACCATCGGAAAGAACGGACGAATTGATAGTAAGTATTCCTCTGTGGTTATTGAGTATAAGCAGAAAGTGACATACAAGAATAACGCGGATACAAATAAAGCTCTTGCACAGGCAGTGGATTATTTGAATTCATTATTCAATGAAAATGCAGGTACTTATCTTGGAATCATCACAGATGGAACACGTTGTCAGTTTGTACTCTTTAACGAGCAGATTAAAGTAGCGTACGATAAAGATCACTCAGATATTCATCCTTTAACAGCTGTTTGTGATCTGAACGCTAAGATGGTTGACAGGATGATCAGAGCCATAATTAATCTGCAGGTTAAGGCTCTGAATTCAGAGAATTTGATTACCGACCTGGTGCACGATAAGCATGATGGAAAAACCATTGTAAACCATCTTACTATTGCTCTGTACAAGTCACTGGAGCAGATGAATAACGTCACCACTGTTTCTTATGGTCAGTGGATGAATAATTTTGGACTTTCTCATGATGATGCTTCAAAACAGAAAGCAATTGAGGATCGCAGAAAAGATCTTGCTGAGTTGATTGAGAGGGAGAAGATTGGTACCGATGAAGAGTATAAGATTCTCTTTTCACTTCAGACGGCGATTGCAATCCTCGCAATGCTTATGGCCTATAGAGTGGTGATTCTTGTAAAGGGGCAGAGACACGCATCTTTTCAGAGTCTGCTCGAAATGAAGATTGACCAGAAAAGGATAGAGCTGGGGAAAATAGCAGAAGGAACAGTTTCGATGGAATTAAATATTTTTAATTTACTCGAAACAGGTTGTTTCTCATGGCCATTTCAGGAAACACATTGGACTGAAGAAATCAACAACTGCGTGAATGATATCATCGAGACTTTGATGAGATATGAGACGATGCCAGAACTCAATACTCGTTTTGATGATAATTCAGAACTTGTAAGTCATACAGACGATCTGTTTAGGGATCTTTACATGAATATCATGCCGCCTAGTGTACGACATTCCTTGGGGGAATATTACACACCTGAGTTTCTGGCTGAAAATGTAATTGATACCGGATTAGATTATATCCCGTTTGATAAAGAACATATAAGAGTTCTGGATTCTACCGCAGGTTCTGGAACGTTTATTCAGAAGGCAATTGAGAAAAAGAGGAGACGATACAAAGATTTACCGCGCGAAGAGGCCCTTAGTTTAATACTCAATGAAGTAGCTGCTATAGATGCCAACACTCTGGCAGTTATTCTTGCCAGAATCAACTATTTCTTGGCTATTGCGGATCTTATCGATAGCGTAGAGACCGAAATTTATATTCCGGTTTACATTGGTGATTCATCAGTACCAACAGTGAATAAGTTAACTGTTGATCACAAGTATTACATTGATACAATTCAGGTCGGTAATGGTGAAAGTATCAAAGTTGAAATTCCTGTACGCTGTACGATGGATCAGAAGAAGTTTATCAATGAAATGCATAACCTTTCTTTATTTGGTGATGCTTCTGATGAAGTCCTTTCCAAGCGCCTTGATAAGCTTTGTGAGAATGAACAGGAGTTGGATGAAATCGTAGGATCGTGGAAAGAGCTGAGAGAAAACAACTTGATTACTCCAGCGGTAATGAATTCCATGATTAATAGCTTCTTGCTGTGTAATATTGGTAAGTTTGATTTGGTTGTGGGAAATCCACCTTGGGTAGACTGGAAGACCTTACCTTCAGTTCATAGAGAAAACAAAAAGGAGGTTTGCTATGCGAGAAGACTTTTCTCGGGTGACGGTCGTACCGGTGGTAACAGCTTAAATATTTGTGCCTTGATTTCGAATGTAACTGCAGAAAATTGGCTTGCTCCCAATGGAGTAATGTCAATTCTTATGCCGCAGAGCCTTTTGTTTCAGCAGAGTTATGAGGGCTATAGAGAATTTGAACTGTTTGATGGTCGAAAGCTTTATTTCCAGGAAATCATCGACTGGTCAAAATCAGGACACCCATTTGCACCTGTGCAGCAGCTGTTCTGTACGTATGTAATATCTGAGGCAGCGAAGGATTATACTAAGGGAATTCCCTTAAAGCGTGTAGAACTCGTTAAGGGTAACAAGCTTGATAATATTAAACCGTTACTTAATTCTAAGAATTTTCACGAGTACTTTACAGTTAAAACTGGTGTTGTAGGAAAGGCATCTAGTTCTCGTTCTGCTTTCACATATGCAAAAAATGCTGAGGAATTGGCAGAGTTCAATCTTATAACTGGAGAAACAGATTACATTGGACGCGAGGGGGTTGAATATTATCCGCAGGAGTTGCAGTTACTGCGTTTAAGAAAAATTAATGAGGAACGCGGTACAGTTGAGTTGGAAAGCTTTGATAGTACACGTTCAAAGATTAAGGTCGGAAAGCGTACACCTGAGCTTGAAACTAAATATTTAAGACCTCTTGTAAAGGGTATTAATATTTCAAGGTTCCACGTTGATCCATCTGAATTTATCGTGGCGTTTCCATATGATGAAGAGCATTCTCAGGTTCCTCTTTCTAAGGAAGAATTGTTAGAAGAATCTCCTAAATTATTGAAGTACTACGAGACAAACAAGGAATACCTTACTGTTCAGACCGAATATAGCGACAAGATTATTGGTAAGAAAGAAGCTCCTTACTATGCTCTTGCGAGAACGGGTATTTATAGCCATGCTGACTGGTATGTGATTTTCCGAGATAACACAAAGTGGGTTGCCGCAGTATCTGGTAAAATTAATACTGAGTGGGGCGGTATAAAGAAACCTGCCTTTCAGAATCACTGTGTCTCTGTTTGTCAGAGAGCTGATGGAAGCTTTATTACTGAAGATGAAGCTCACTATCTTTGTGCTATTTTGAATTCGCACATTGTGGAGGATTACATTTTATCAACAAGTGATAAGCGAACATTCAAGATTAGAATTCCTGTTCGTATCATGGAGTATGATGTCAATAATGAGATCCATGTGCAGCTTGCAGAACTTTCTAAGGCGGCACATGAAAAATATGCGGATTTAGGTGCAGTAGAGAAGCTTAGAGATAAGATTGATAAACTATATCTTCAGTCGTTATCGTAATCGCGTATTGGTGCGATGGTATGGATAGATTATGTTCGTAGAATTAAAGCCTGCGGAAGTTATTTACTTCTGTGGGTTTTTGCAATATGCGATTAATTAAATTTGCAGCTTAGAACCTTCGAAGTATTTTCTTAATATTTCAAAATCTGCATCGATATTCCGGGATCGAATACGTTCTAGTACTTTCTTTTCGACTTCCGGAGTCCAGTAGATCTTAAGTTCTTTCTGTGCTCTAGTAATGGCGGTGTAGAAAATGTTATGGGTGATAAGCTCGTCTACCTCATCAGTAATGACGATTTTTACTGATCGATATTCTAGGCCTTGGACTTTGTGGGTGGATACCGCATAAGCAATATGGAATGGAACGATTGTTCTTGCGGTATTTACAGTTCTATTGCAGTCCATGTGATAAATCAATGTGTTTATAATATCGACGAGAAAAATTGAATCGAATTACATAGAAATGCACATATTTAATTTCTTGACAATACAAACATATGTTCGTATAATGTGATTATCGCTACAGTAGGAATCGTTGATACGAAATCATAAAAGATTAAACAGATACTTTCCCTTGCGTTTAATCTTGGTTAGGAGGCATGATGATTAATGGAATGCGAAATAGGATCAAAAGCCTTCATCATTGAAAGCAATCGAATTATTCGAGAAGTAACCATAGTTTGTAAGAACTCAGATTTTTATGTGGTTCGGTTCGACAGCAATGGGTGCATCCAATTACGGAAAAGTCGAGTATTCTCATCGGAAGAAGCTGCAAAAGAGTATCTTTCAAAGAATAATCATATTTCTCAGACATCAGGGAAACGGTCGCCATATCAGTATTGGCATTGAAAAACAAAATGTTTAAATATTGGTAATTGACAACCCCGGATATTTTTTGTATACTTATGTTAGCATAAAAGCGAACAAGCATAAAAGCTAATGAGTAAAAGAGAGAAAAAATAAGACTACAAGAACGAAAGAGATGAAAAGGTGAAGGATTATGACGTATGCGAATTTTGGAGATTTTATAAGCAGAAAGAGAATCGAGAAGAAGATAACCATCAGAAAAATGGCGGACATGCTCGGAGTTTCTGCGCCGTTTCTTACGGATGTTGAAAAAGATAGGCGAAATCCTTTCGACATTGAGAAGCTGAATCAACTCGCTCATATTCTGGAACTGACAAAAGAAGAAAAAGATGAGATGCTTGATCTGGCTGGAAAGAAAAGGAATGCTGTT
>JAQXQS010000212.1 GCA_029101305.1 Clostridia bacterium
TGTGGACTGTCGTCGTGCTCTGTGCTCTGGCGGGATTTCTCAATCTTCTCTTCCAGAAGCTTACAGGTGTGACGGTACTGATCTCCGCCCCGGCAGGTGTGAACTGCTAATTGCTCTCCCTGCTCATCCAGAATGCAGCACATGGCGAAAGTGTCTGTGTTGGTGAACCGGATGCTGCAGATCCGTGTGCCATCTGCCATCCGCTCTTTGGCGGTGCGGGCATCTGTGTTCTCCTGCTTCACCGGGATGTTTAAGGTATATCGCCTGCGCTCTTTTACCAGAGTAGGGGACATCAGCTGGGCTTCCACCGGAAAGGCGCGGCCTTTCAGCTGGCAGTCCGTCCAGGTCCATTTCTTCCCATTCCATAATTTCAGTCGGATGGAAGTATCGGTAAGGTCGGAATACATTCCCTTGAAAAAGGTTACATTTGCTTCCAGTGTCTGGGGGAAGGCTGGGGATGTCTCACTTGCAGATTTCTGTTCAGGTAACATATTCTCCATCTCTTCCGTTCTCGCAAGGGTGCTCTTCACCACTGCAGCGGCCTTATTGATGGCGGCGCGTCTCAGGTAGACGGGTACCTTGCCCATGGGTAAGGGGTTCTGGGGGACTCTGCCGTCCCGGCCGTTAAGGGTCAGAAGCTCCAGGCTCCGCTGGATATCGAATAAGCTGCACTGCCACAGCTCTTCGTGCTGCTGCAAAAGCTGGTAGTAGAATTCCACTACGTTCTGAAAGTATTCTGCTGTGCTGTCCAGCCACCCGGGCTCCGGACAAAATAGGCGCATGCGCCAGGTTCGGATGCTGTATCCTGTTTTCATAAGGGTTCGTCTGTGATTTTCTTATTATTTATTCGTATTATTCCAGTAATGCGTATTTGTGCTGCCAATCAGCCAAAACAAAGTCCAGATTGGACTACTGACCATGTAAACAGACCCCTTATTTTTGCACGAAAAAAAGACAGCCATCCGAAAAGCGTCGTATCGTCGCGCTCTGAATGGCTGCCTTTATCCCGTTGTACCATATTGAATTTTAAGATTTTGCTATGAGTTCTATATTACCTGCCCCATCATCTGATTCATATACTGCCGCTTAGTCTCTGCCTGGATATGAACATACAGATCCAGTGTGGTGCGCACAGAGGTGTGCCCCAGAATCTCAGACAACGACTTGGTGTCAAATCCGTGTTCCACCCAGCGGCAGGAGAATTGATGGCGCAGGGCGTGGATTTTGATCGGCGGAATCCCGCACTTCTTTAGCAACGTAGCATATCTGCGCTGGATCACCCGTGGCTCCATGCACTTGCTGGTGCCAGACAATATATAGGAAGAATTATCCTTACAGAACCGCTTTGCATAAAAAAGCAGCTTATCCGGCAAGGGGATTTCCCGGTTGGAATGCTCTGTTTTCGGAGCCCCGATATACAGACAGGTTTTGGGGATTTTGCCTGTAACCGGATCTGGAATCTGATCCAGATTCTTAATGCGGATCACTGTCCTCTGTATGCGTATCTTGCGCTGGGAAAAATCAATATCGCCCCAGCGGAGCCCGGCCAGCTCCCCTACACGGATGCCGGTATGCATACAAAGCAGCAGCCCGAAACAGAAATCATCGATGTTTTCCGTAAGGAATTTCTCCAGTTTTTCATAGTCCTTTAGCTTCATAATCTGAACCTCCTGATTTTTTCCTGTAAGATGGGGATACCGGATGGGCTCACTGGTGTAGATGCCTTGCTTTTCGGCATAGCCAAGGACATTGCGGAGTACGCTTAAGGTAACATGAATGGTTCCGGCTGACAGCCCCTGGTTCTTTTTCTTGTGAACAAACTGGTTGATTCCGGTGTTGGTGATTCTGCGGATCTGTGTGCTTCCAAACTCCGGGAGAAGATGATTCTCCAGAATCGTTTTGTAATTGGAAAATGTGCTGTCCTTAATGGTATAGCGGATGTCCTGTTGCCAGTGGGCGGACACTGTCTGGAACGTTGCCTGGTAATCCAGGGCACCGGGAGTACGGATCAGATGTCCATAGCCCGGCAGTTCAGCAATCTTTTTATTTCGCTTGTCCTTTACTTCACCATAGGTTTTGCCATAAATGGAACCGTAATGGATCCTGCCATCTGGATCCCGGTATTTGATAAAACGGGCTTCCCAGCGCCCGTCCTTGCGTTTGCGGATGTTTTCACCTTTTCTGCACATAACTGCCTCCTTATTTTTATGTACCAATTATTTGACCACGCAAATATTTTATATCGAAAAAATCTCTTTGAAAAATGAATGGGAAAAGTGTAAATTCGGAGTCAATTATGGTATATTTCGACAAAAAAAGCCTATAGTCACTATAATTGGTTGACTTTCCCTCTTATTCGCGATAGAATGTAAAACGACGATGGGAAAGAAAGCAGAAAGTCTGCCTGGATGACCGTCGCATTACTGGAATAATGCGACTGAGGGGTCATCTTTTTTATTTGCTTTTTTCTGTTTTATTTGAATTTTTCTGTTGTATAGATTTATAATTATTGATTTTCTTATTGTCTTTTATTTATATTCTTATTACGTTTCTTGTTGCTTTTCTTGCTGTGTTTCTTATGGATTTTCTATTTTCCTTTTTGCTTTTTATTTACAGGCTTAGTTTCACTTTTACTTTATTATTCACTCTATGTCTGACCGTTGTCCAGTTAAGCACAATTTGTACTATCGTATTGTATAAGAGAAGCCAGGATTGATCCGCAGGTCACTGATCAGTCCTGGCTTGTGGGTTATCTTATTCCAAGCTCTTCCATAATTTTCTCGCGGTAAGCTTCATCCCTTGCAGCGCGTAGGCAATCGCTTGTTCGGTTTGCTGACAGCAAAGCATTTATGAGGGAATTCATTTTTCTCTGGGTTTCCTCTATTCCTTTTCTTCTTCCTTCACTCATCCCAATCTCACGTCCGATTTTTTCTCCAGCTGCATATATCATCTGTCCCAATCTCGTCATTGTCATCGTCTCCTAGCCATTCTCGAAATGTTTCTCTTATCTTCGAAATGTACTTTTTCTTACCTTATTTTAAATTCTTCCATAAGTTTCTTACGATAATTTTCATCCTTGCAAGCTCGTAAATATTCCGTTCCGCGGCTGGCTGATTCCAACTTTTCATATAGAGTAGCCATTTTCTTCTCGCCTGATTTTCTGCCTTCTCTTCTGCCAGCTTTTCTACCAGCCCGTTTACCTTCTATTCTTCCAATCTCTAACCCGCGGTTTTCTCCGATTTTAATTCCATCATCCATGAGCATCTGTCCTAATCTCGTCATTGTCATCGCCTCCTTGATTTCATTCAATTCTTCCCCATCCAGAAATTTGTCTGCCAGTGTATATAACATCGCCATAACTTTATCCGCCATACTATTATGTTCCTCTTTCGCCAGTAAGATTCCTTCTTTAATTTTATCCTTACGGCTGAGATCTCCACCCATTAGTGGCGTCAGACTCAGCTGGGCGTAATCGTCTTCTGTCAGTGCTTCACCTGCGGCTTTTTTCTCTTTTAAATGTGAAATAATTCCATCCGCATTTTTCTTTCCCATATACACAGGGATCACACGGTATGTATAGATGCCACAGTTTAATTCTCCCTTGGTTTTTTCGATTCCACCTGTGTAGATTACATATGTAATTACCTGTGCCTCCATGTTATGAGCAAATAAAGCATCATAGGAGTGGAACCGCCTCAGATTTTTCTTCTCAGAATTGTTCGTGGTCTGGAATTCGATATGGATATATAGGTCTTTCACCGTAGTCTTAAAGGTAAAATCCATATATAGTTCATTTATGGTCAATGCGATCAGCTCGGTAGGGCCGATCTCTTCGTAACTATAATTTATACCGAGTAATTTTAGTATATGCTCCCGGAAGTACTCTACTCCCATCTTCAGGAATGCATCTTCGTGTTTGCTGTTTGGCATGAGATTTCTCCTTTTTATTTCTGTATCGTCA
>JAQXQS010000213.1 GCA_029101305.1 Clostridia bacterium
ATTCCGCGGTACCACCCTGATTCCTGTATATACAGGCTCTCTCGCCGCTTAACGCGCAGCATCACGTCGCTTCCTACTGGAAATTTCAGAAACGCGGCTCCGGTGCGAAACTCAGAAATTATCTGAACTTAAGGAAGCTTGCAGCCGGTGGCTTCCTCTCTCTGAAAGAAAATAATCTCCTAAAAACACCTTCCTGGCTTTTTCTCTTTCAATACTATGCCACATCAGGGCAAATCTGTCAAGTACGCTTCGAAGATTTTCTTTTCTTCTCTGTTTCTTTTTCTTTGAATTTCTTCTTTTCTTTGTCTACTTCCTTCTCCCCTTCATCATGTTCACGGCTGAGCATTTCCCGCATAGATGCCTGGGCCATTCTGAACTGTTTCTCAAAATAAGCGTTAATCTCAGCCCCATAAAGCAAAAGATTCATACAGATATAAAGCCAGAGCATAACCATGATCAACGCAGTAAGACTTCCATACATATTGCTAAAGCCTGGAAACAATTCAAAATACAAGGAAAAGAAATAGGAAAACAAGGACCATCCCGCTGCGATCAGAATCGCCCCTGGCACCTGACTCTTAAAAGTCGCCTTCCGGTTCGGCAGCATTTTATACAAAATCAGGAATATCAGAAACAGACCTGCAAATACAAGTGCCGTTCTGGCTCCGATGATCTTCCCGATCACCCTGCCAAGGAACGGAACGTATTTCCCTGCCATGGTCTGGATCTGGTTTCCCAGAACCAGCAGAAAGAGACTTGCAATGATCGCAACGCTGAATAAAAATGTATAAACCACTGCATAAAGCCTGGTAACCAGCCAGTTTCGTGTCTCATGCACATGGTAAATGGTATTCAGTCCATTTGTCAGAGACTGCATCGCCTTCCCAGCTGACCACAATGCCATAATCGCTGATATCGGTACCACAGCAGTGCTTCTTCCATATACTTCAGATACAATGGTTAATACGAAATTCTGTATATTGTGTGGCACAAAAGCCCGGATTGCTTCACTGACCACATTATAGGTCAGTGGTGTATAACGAATTATAGTCGTAAGAAACAGAATAAAGGGAATAAAAGACATGATCAAAAAGTACGCTGCCTGTGCCGCATACGCTCCCACATGGTCTCCATTTGCTCTGTCCATAAAGCCCAGCAGCAGCTGAAGAACACTTTGCTTTTCTTTCTTCTTATCCATACGATTGCTCCTGTTGCATTTTGTAGCTATTGTAATAGTTCCGGATGAAACAAATCCGGAGCATTACAATATTTTTTTGTAACTGTTCAGAACCAGCCTCTGAACAGTTGCATTTTTTGTATCATATCACGAAACAGGCTTTCTGTCTACTTTTTCCCTCAACGGTTCTCTTATTCCATGCTTTCCAGAGTGATATTCTGAAAAAAATAAGTCAGGATTTCCCGCCAGGTATATCCTTCTTTTGCCATCTCATTGGCTCCATTCTGACTCATTCCAATGCCATGTCCGTATCCCTTTCCCAGAATCTGCACCATCTGATCTAGTTTCACTTTCAAATCAAAATAAGAACTTGGAAGAAGGCTTCCACCCTTCACAACCGTTCCATCTTTTTCGGTAACAGAAAGCCCTGCAGGCGATAGAAATTGGCGGATCTCATACTCACCTTCAATCTGTATCGTCCTGTTTTCTGCGATAACTTTTATCCCAGTGACAGCTCCGCTTGTACTCTTTTTTTCAATCTGAATGCCCTTCAGGGATCCATCTCCCCCAGATTCTGCCGCCCTGTTTTCCAATATCTGCCAGGGAATTTCCACATTCCAGCTGCTCCAGGGCATATCCTGGTCAAAATCACATTCCACACTTTTCAAATAAGCGGCAGCCTTATCCGCTCCCCATATCTCATCTGTGCTGGTCTGCCCGGCAGATGTGGAAAAGTAATACGCGGTGATCGGCTTCCCGTTCTGGCACAGAATCTGGCCTTTCGTTTTCTCCACTGCTCTATTTGTTTTTTCGTCAGCTGCAAAATTGCCGTACACCTGATAGTTCACACTATCATCCACATCTGCCCCATATTCCTCTTGCAGACTGTTTTCTTCCATCTGGCACACTGCATAGGTTCTGGCACATACAGCCTGGGCCATCAATGCCTGTTCCTCATAAGCCGAAGGCATTTCGCTTGGCACAACACCTTTCAGATAAGTTTCCAGAGGCAGTTCATTAATAAGCAATAGGCCCTGGCCTGTCTTTTTTATTTCCAGGGTTCCGTAATAAACCGGTGGATTTTGTGCCCTTTTAATAGAAGGCACAGCAATGCCGTCTTCATCACCTTTTAAAATCAGCGTTTTCCCCTGAACCTCCGGCGAATCAAATGTATAGGTTCGCTCTTCTCCATGGATCTGTAAAGTTACAGATGGATGATAATAGGACTTCTGATCAGAATCAGTCAGAAGGACACGGATCAGACGATCACCTGTCTTTCCGTCTGTTTTTCCATCTTCTGCCTCTGTCCATTTCAGGGAAAGCCCGATTCCGGCGCTGGAAATTCCAAAACTCTGCAGGATATTAAACCGCTCTTCTTTATCCTGCTCCCTTTTTCCTTCCATACTGATCGTCTCTTCAGCCATCCCCTTATTTTTTTCTTTTCTATTCACTTCTCCCGCTTTTCCAAACAATAGCAGCCATCCCAGCAGTACAATCAAAAAATAATTCATTTCATAAAAAAATCTGGTCTTCTTCATATGTAAAATATATGAAGAAAACCAGATAAAAATATCTATATGGCAATCAATTATTTCCGAACACCAAACTTATAAGCGGTAAAGGACTGGTACTTCTCCCCTGCTTCCAGGATTGGAGAATGGAATGCCTCTACATTTACTGCATTCGGCTCAACCTGTGTCTCAAGACAAAAGCCATCACGTTTATTATAAACATGTCCATTCTTACCCTTTTCATCAATTACGAAATTACCGGCATAAAACTGTACACATGGACAATCAGAAATCACATCCATAGTAATTCCAGAAGTTTCATTATATGCAGATGCGATAGTCCTTCTGTTTCCCTTAGCGTAGTTGTCTGCCACGTAATTGTGGTCATATCCACCTGTGAATTTCAGCTGCTGGAAATCTGCTTCAATCTCCTGGCCGATCTTCTTCACCTTATTAAAGTCCATAGGAGTTCCCTCTACGGCTGCATACTCGCCTGTAGGGATGGAAAACTCATCAACCGGATTATAATCCTTCGCATGGATCGTAAGATATGTATCAAGTACCTTACCGCTCCCTTCACCTGTAAGATTGAAGTAAGAGTGATTGGTCATGTTCGCCAGTGTGGCCTTGTCGCTGACACCTTCATAATAAATCTGCAGGGTATTCTCCTCTGTAAATTCATATGTGACAGACACCTGGAATTCACCAGGGAATCCATTCTCGCCATCCGGACTGATTCTGGAAAAAGTAATGGCATTTTTCTTCTCATCTGTATTCTTCACTGTCCAGATCTTCTTCTCAAAGCCGTTAGGGCCACTGTGAAGATTGTTATCATTCTCATTCTTACCAAGATGGTATTCCTGACCATAAAGAGAGAATCTGGCTCCTGCAATACGGTTACCGCTTCTTCCGATGATTGCTCCAAAGAAACAGCCATTCACTTCATACTGCTGGACATCATCATAGCCAAGTACTACATCTGTCAGCTTCCCGTCCTTATCCGGAACCACAAGCTTCACAAGAATAGCACCGTAGTCCATCACCTCTGCATAAGCACCGGACTGATTCTCCAGATGATATAATGTAATCTCCTCCCCCGAGGTTAATTCTCCAAATTTCTTTGCTGTAACACCCATGTTACCTGCCTCCCTGTTCTAAAAAATCCCAGAATGCCGTTCCCTTTCTTTTGACGCCTAGCGAACCGCTAGGTGGGTATCCTCAACAGGACTTCTGCCTACCACGACGAGAGGTCTGACATCCGTACTGCGATCTTGGATTCCCTTGATGTCAATGTAGGTTCAAAAATAAAAGGGGCCTCGCACATCCCAGGATTCATTTTTTCTAAAAGTTATTATACTCTAGTATATACGGTTTTTCAACAGAAAATGTATATTTTAGCCGCGAAAAATCTGTCAATTATTATCTGCGCTCTCTTTTTCTGAATATGCCAGAGACCAGCACACAATTGCCGGAAGACACGCCAGCAAAGGAATAGCATAGCGGACAAGCCCATTTATAGGTGACGCGACGCATACCGCAACATTTAGTGCAGGTGCCGCAAGTGCAAAAATCCCAAGTCCCTTTTTCCTATAAAACAGATATCCTGCCGCTATCAGTAAAATCCACGTATACATGCCCGGATTCATCAGCTGTGCCGTCACAGGGAACTTCAACCATAAATATGACCAGCCAGTTATGATATTTCGGATTCTCCTTGGAAATACATATTTTACAGCGAAATGTTTACGTATCTCTTTCTTAGTTCCAAACTGAAACAATTTCTGTACTCCACACTCATGAAATGGATAAAAGTATCCATAAGACCCATGTAATGTAGCCTCCACATATATACCCGGATGCTTCAAAAACATGGAACGCCATGCTTTAAAGTATTCCGATAACCGGCTGTTACGCTCTTCCTGGGAAAGGGCATCCATTTTTGCAGCAAAATTCAATTTTACCGGATCATAATTCTCCGGGTTATAAATAGCTCCTAACTGGTCAAAGTCCATTACTGCATTAATTGCCGCTTTCTCTTCCTCTGTTACATCTTCCGGATATGCTCTTACATATCTGGCTGTCTGTTGCAGTGGAATAGCAAGCATCGCTCTCACAGAACCTGGTGCCACTCCAATAGCAGTTGCAATTTTAGGACTCACCACTCCTTGTAAAAGGAACAGGCTTATCATTGTTATCACTATAATTTTCCACTTTTTTCTCTCTACATAAACCGCAGTTAATATCATGGAAGGAAGTACAATATAAATTCCGTTCTTTCTGCCAATGCAGACGCTTAAGCCTGATATAAACAGGCACAGCCACTGGCTGATTACGGTTCCATTCTTTCCCGTAATACAGATATCCAGCAAAACTGCTACATAACAGCATAAAAGGCCAGTGAACAGGCTATCTTTTAATATTGCCTGGGCAAAAGAACCAAATAAAGGAACACAGCCAAAAAACAAGGCGGATAACAGATATGCCGCAGCTGACTTTCTCCACTTGTATATTTTACTGCACGCCACAGAATAACAAAATGATTCTATCAGGGAAAACACAAGAACCACCGTGAAAACACCTATGTTATCGCTGATGTGGCAGCCCAGATCCATTAACCAGCCAATCAGCAGAGTGGTCTGCCATGGATGCAGGTTATAAAACTCGCTGTACCCATTATACATCCAGATCTGTCTCCAGCCATCAAATGGAACGCTTCCCGGAAAACATAATATAAAATAAGGCGCCCAGCAAATTTCGATTATGAGAAAAGCAAACAACAACGGATGCTTTTGCATAACCAGTGGCAATTTCATCCTGTTTTCTGCAATTTTTCTATTTGCCAAATAACTGTACAAAAGAGAAAGCAAAAAATCCAGCAGGATCCAGAAACCGCAAAACGTCATAAGTGCGATCAAAAGCTGCTTTTTGTTGTAAAAAATAAATTCCCAGCTTTCAATGGCGGTAAAACTAAGTCCTATTACCATGCAGCCGGCAAAAAAAGCGGAAAGCAGATGTGTAACCCAGTTACTTGTGCGTTTAAAGCTTTCCCATGTCTTTGCATACAAAAGAACGGTGCCAATAAAAATCAGCAGAAATTCCGCATTCCGTCCATCCATCTCTTTCGCCAGTTTTTGTAGAAATGTACCTTTTCGCTGCAGTTCCCCAGTCATAGAAAACGACATTGCTGTAAGCAGCGCCAAAAGCGTCCATAGCAGATAGTTTACCCTCTTTTTCATCTTTCCTCCAAAATGTACTTTGATAATAAAAATATTTTCCCACACACAAAAATGACTGCCACTACCTGGGTGACAGCCTTTTTTGATTCATAGTTAAACAAACCGGATTAAAAATACACGATTCACATTAGTGGATTCCAAGTATATTCTTCACAGTGGCCGGCATATCTTCTGCATCCACTACCCGGTCATGAAGCACCGGTGCAGTACGGATATCGTTAACAGCCTTCGGAACAGCTACACCGGAAAGCTTCTCAAGTGCATCTGCAAGACCGAAATCATCCAGATCTTCATGGCCTTCAGAAATTGCATCCATAACGCTTCTTGTAAATTTATATGGACTTGCTGTAGATGCGATCACAGCCGGTGTTTTATCCTTTGTATCAGACACATATTTCTTGTATACGCCTGCTGCAACTGCAGTATGTGTATCGATCACATAGTCACTTGCCTGATATACTTCACGGATTGCTTCTTTCGTTTCCTCTTCTGTACAGTAATTTCCATAGAAATCCTTCAACTGCTCTTTCATCTGCGGAGTGATCGTGTATTCTCCTCCCTGGGAAAGATTTCCCATAAGCTTCGCACACTCTTCCGGATCATTTCCTGCAATACGGTAAATCAGACGCTCCAGATTGCTGGAAATCAGGATGTCCATAGATGGAGAGCTGGTAAGAATAAAGTCTCTCTTACGGTTATAGGTACCTGTGGTAAAGAAATCATATAATACTTTATTCTCATTAGAAGCACAGATCAGCTTCTTAATCGGAAGTCCCATCTGTTTGGCATAGAATGCAGCCAGAATATTTCCAAAGTTTCCGGTTGGGACCACCACATTGATCTCCTGTCCAGACTTGATTGCACCCTGACGTACCAGGCTTGCATATGCATACACATAATAAACAATCTGGGGAACAAGACGGCCAATGTTAATGGAATTTGCTGAGGAAAACTGGAAGCCTGCCTGCGCAAGCTCTTCTGCCATCGCTTTATCATTAAACATTTTCTTTACGGCAGTCTGAGCATCGTCAAAGTTACCAGTGATACCCACTACATATGTATTGGCACCTTTCTGGGTTACCATCTGCTTCTCCTGGATCGGACTTACTCCATGTTTCGGATAGAATACAATGATCCTGGTGCCTGGGACATCTGCAAATCCTGCCAGTGCTGCTTTTCCGGTATCTCCGGAAGTAGCGGTCAGGATCACGATCTCATTTTTTACGTTATTCTTTCTTGCTGCGGTAGTCATAAGATATGGCAGAATGGAAAGTGCCATGTCCTTAAATGCAATCGTAGGGCCATGAAAAAGCTCCAGATAATAAGCTCCATCCGCTTCCTTAAGAGGCGCAATCTTATCCGTATCGAATTTTTTATCATATGCGCTGTTGATACAGCTGCGAAGCTCCTCTTCTGTAAAATCTGTGAGAAGACGGCTCATCACCTGATAAGCAGTTTCCTGATAGGTCATCTGTGAAAGCTCATCCATGGAAACATCAAGTGCCGGAATCTGTGTTGGTACAAACAGTCCTCCATCCTCAGAAAGTCCCTTCAAAATAGCCTGGGAAGCGGTTACCGGCTCTCCTTTACCCCTGGTGCTCTGGTACATTACCTGCATTTGTTATTCCTGCCTTTCGCTTATTGTTATGAGACAAATGCCTCGTTCTTATCTTATTTCGACTTTAAAGGTATTATACATACTTCACCGTGCTAAATCAACACCAAATTTGAAAAAGCCATCTGAAATAATATCTTTCAGACGGCTTTTCACCCATTATTTTCTGAATTTCACCGATATACAGTACCTTCTGAATATTATTTTTTCACCATCTGGACTGCATTTTCTGTGGCAGCATCCTTAGAATCTGAGCTCCCCTTTGAATCTTTTTCCTCCGGATAAGTATAAAATTCATGGACGCCATATTTGAATAATTTCTTCAGGTCTTTATCAAACCAGCTTACATTCTGCTTTTCTGCTGCAGAACGCTGAATAAAAAACAGCGCTCCCTCTGAATAATCAACGCCTTCCAGGGCTTGTTTTACTGCTTCCCTGGTCGCATCTGAAACAGTCACTTCATAAAATCTTCCGTCGTAAACAGGAGAAAACTGTGGAACACCATTTTTCTGATCGAAAATTACATCTGTGACTGTATCCGGAAATTCGCTGTTGGATACCCTGTTCATAATAACGTTTGCGATCAAGGTACGTCCTTTCACATCTTCTGTTCCGGCCTCTGCCTCTACAATGTGGAGCAGATTATCATAATCCGAATCCGACATCAGTTTCGGAGTCGCTGACACAGATACTGCCGCATCAAAACTGTCAACTGTATCCGCCATGGAATCTCCCACATTCAGTTCATCCGCATTTCCCTTGACTTTCTTCACACGCTGTCCAACCATCACCTTTTCACAGGAGGTCCCAATACGTGTCACCTTCGTTCCAGCCGCCGGACTGTCTGCCACACTGGTAACCATACCTGCAATTCCCGTGGGCAGCGTATAGCTTATTACTCCGGAAGAAGTTCCCAGATCTGCTGATTCATTCTCTGAATCTGATGCCGCATATACCTGGCTTCGATTACCTGATTCTGCTACTTTTGATCCAATTGCCAAAATCATCGCCAACGTGGCGCAGGCACTAAGAGCTACAAAATTATGTACAAGAACATTCCCATTCTTTTTCCTCTGGTTTTTGCCCTTGCAAGTCGTTACATTCTGTAAACTTATTTTTAATTTCATATTCTTCTTTCCTTGCACTTTTGTTATGTTTTGATTTCTTCAATTATATTTTTCGTAACATTTTTGTAATGTATGAGAAAATTATATTTAATAATCGCTGAAATGTCAAGTAATTTTTATTATAATCGTCCCATTTTCCCCAAAAACTGGTAAAAAAATAGAGGCCAGACATTAAAACAACTTCCACATTGCAAAAACGTCGTAACATTTTTGCAAAAGTCTGTTTTAATTTCTCCCCTTTGTTTTTTCTTTTTACATATATTATTATAGCGTCGTCTCTAGTGCTTCGTCAAGTTTTTCCCATCGCCTTATTATGACAAAAAAATCACTGCAGAATCAATATTTTCATAAATTCTGCAGTGAATATTCTTTCCTATTAAAAATGATAGTCGATTATAACAATTTACAAATCAGCGGTTATTGATTGCTGTCACAAGTGCATCAATAGAAGCACGGATAATATCCGGATCTACGCCAGCTCCCCATGCCATCGTTCCGTCTGGTTTCTTAATGCCGACATATGCGATTGCTTTGGAACTGGAACTACGCTCCAACGCATGCTCCTGATATACCTCAAGGGAATATTTCAGCTCATATGCTTTCTTCAAAGCATTGCTTACTGCATCCAGACGTCCGTTTCCAGAAGCCTCTGTGGTAATCGTCTTTCCATTAAATGTAGAAGTAACTTTTGTTGTAATTCCTCCATCCTTCTGCTGGAAATGAACTTCATTAATGCTATATGGCTGTACCACATTTTCGAATGTTTTCTTAAACAATTCGAAAATTTCATCTGGGTGAAGCTCTTTATGAAGATGATCGGAAACACCCTTTGCTGTGTAGCCCATTGCTTCACGCATCTTTGGAGGAAGATTCAGGCCATATTTGGTTTCCAGAATATAGCCTACACCACCTTTACCAGACTGGCTGTTGATTCGAATAACGTCTGCGTCATAGTTACGGCCAACATCAGTAGGGTCAATTGGCAGATATGGAACTGTCCAACGGTTCGGATCTTTCTCTTCGATCCAATGCATACCTTTGGCGATCGCATCCTGATGGGAACCGGAGAATGCTGCAAAAACAAGGGCTCCACTGTACGGGCTTCTCTCTCCTACTGTCATTCCGGTGCAACGCTCGTATACATCACAGATGTGAGGCATGTCTGAGAAATCAAGCTTAGGATCTACTCCCTGGGAGTACATGTTCATTCCAAGTGTTACGATATCAACATTACCTGTACGCTCACCGTTTCCAAACAAAGTTCCCTCAATACGATCTGCACCAGCCAGAATTCCCATCTCGGAATCTGCTACACCGCAGCCTCTGTCATTATGAGGATGTAAGGATACGATTACATTTTCACGATGAAGCATATGCTTGCACATATACTCAACCTGGCTTGCATATACATGCGGCATGGAATGCTCGACTGTTACCGGAAGATTAATAATACATTTGTTATCCGGTGTCGGCTGCCATACATCAATTACTGCATTGCAGACTTCAAGAGCATATTCCGGCTCTGTTCCTGTAAAGCTCTCCGGGCTGTATTCGAACTGGAAGTTTCCTTCTGTCTGTTCAGCCAGTTCTTTTAATAATCTGGCACCCTCTACTGCAATCTTTAAAATCTCTTCTTTTGATTTCTTAAATACCTGTTCACGCTGTGCAACAGATGTGGAATTGTATACGTGGACAATTGCTTTTGGTACACCTTTTACAGCCTCAAAAGTCTTGCGGATAATATGCTCTCTTGCCTGGGTCAGTACCTGAATGGTAACATCCTCAGGAATCAGATTGTTGTCGATCAAAGTACGAAGGAAGGTGTACTCTGTCTCGGAAGCTGCCGGGAAACCAACTTCAATTTCCTTAAAGCCAATCTGTACAAGGAGTTTAAAAAATTCAACTTTCTGCTCCAGACTCATCGGAATCACAAGAGCCTGGTTACCATCACGAAGATCTACGGAGCACCAGATGGGTGCTTTATCGATATAATCTTTCTTTGCCCAGTCCATGCAGGTTTCTGGCGGAAGATAATACTGTTTTTTGTATTTGCTTGCGTTCATCATTTCTTTTGTCCTCCATATTATAAATTGTGTCTTTCTTTTGGCTGCTTTAGATCCTACCCTGCAGAGCTTTTATACAATAAGCAATTAGAACAAAATTCCCCATTGCATAAAAAAAGCCCTCCAGCTCTGCATACATCAATGCAAGAGACGGAAGACATATGTCCTACGCGGTACCACTCTTATTTCATGAATAAAATCCATACACTTAACGGATACGGGATCATTCCTTATATCCTCTCCCTGTAACGGTGGAATCCGTCTGCGTCTACTCTTACTTAACAGTATAAATGATCAGATAAGTAATTTCGGACAGCTGCTCCAAGGCGAGTTCTACAGTTTCCTTCCGTTACCTCACACCATCCGGTAACTCTCTGCGCTCCAGTTTCTGTGTACTACTCCTTATCAAAGCATTTCTCTTATATTTTCCCTGTGGTTATTACCTTAACATTTTCAATGCCGTTTGTCAATCCAAAATTTTCAGAAAAAACAGTTGATTTTTCAAAGCACATTTGATACAATATCATCTGTTACGGGGTATGGCGTAGCTTGGTAGCGCGCACGGCTGGGGGCCGTGAGGTCGCAGGTTCAAATCCTGTTGCCCCGATTTTATGTTTTTCTTATGTATAATAATCATCAATTTATTTTCTTTTAATCATTTATTATCTTTATAATCATTTTATTATTTCCCAAGAACCCGAACCTTGAAAACTGAATAGACTTCATGTTCTTTTTGTGATATAGTATATTTATTATATAGTATATATGTAAAGGAGAGTGTAAAATGCTAGATAAAAACGATTTGCAAGCAATTAACAATTTATTACAGCCACTAAGAGATAACCTGGATTACATGAAAACCGAAATGGGTTCCATGAAAACCGAAATGGGTTCCATGAAAGCCGATATAAACGATTTAAAAAGGACTGTGTCTGGAATACAGCTTCATTTGGAAAATACCACTGATAAAAACATACGTATCATAGCTGAAAACCATCTGGCCTTAAGTCATAAGCTTGATGATGTCTTAAAGCTCAAAACAGAGAGAAATCTTTTCGAGATCCGTTTAAATTGTGTAGAAAATGACACCAGAGAAATCAAAGCTTTTTTAGCCAATTTACATCCCACAGCTTAACATCCCATAAAGAAAAGAACGTGAAGTCTCTTCAGTTTCCAAGACTTCACGTTCCATTTTTACAAAAGTTTGTTTCCTATTGCAAAATTTTAATTTTACTGCTGGGCATTAATATAATTCACAAGTCCCTCAGCCTTAATGATCTTCTGCATAAATTCCGGGAATGCCTGCCCCTTGAACTGGGTTCCCTTCGTACGGTTATAGATCATACCGGAATCAAAATCTACCTCAACCTGATCTCCTTCTTCAATTCCCTTGCTTGCCTCAGGGCACTCAATGATCGGAAGCCCGATATTGATCGCATTACGATAAAAAATTCTGGCAAATGTTTCTGCAATAACGCAGCTTACTCCAGCTGCCTTAATTGCGATCGGCGCATGTTCACGGGAAGAACCGCAGCCAAAGTTCTTAGTTGCTACGATAATATCACCCTTCTGCACTCTCTTCACAAAGGTCTTGTCAATGTCTTCCATACAGTGAGTCGCCAGTTCAGCCGGATCTGAGGAATTCAGATAACGTGCCGGAATAATAACGTCTGTATCAACATTGTCTCCATATTTAAAAGCTCTGCCTTTTGCCTGCATGATAAGTTCCTCCTTATAATCCTAATTCTTCCGGTGCGCAGATATAGCCAGTTACTGCACTTGCTGCTGCAACTGCCGGGCTGGCAAGATAAACTTCAGAATCCACATGTCCCATACGTCCTACAAAGTTACGGTTAGTAGTGGAAATGCAACGCTCACCAGCAGCCAGGATTCCCATATATCCGCCAAGGCACGGTCCACAGGTAGGAGTACTTACTACTGCCCCTGCTTCAATAAAAATCTTAAGAAGTCCTTCCTCCATAGCCTGCAGGTAAATTGCCTGTGTAGCAGGAATTACAATACAGCGAAGTCCCTTCTTAACCTTGCGTCCTTTCAGGATTTCTGCTGCAACACGAAGGTCATCAATACGTCCGTTTGTACAGGAACCAATCACAGACTGATCCACTGCCACCGGCTCACTGATCTCGGAAATCGTTTTGGTATTCTCTGGTAAATGAGGGAATGCAACCGTTGGCTCCAGTGTGCTAAGATCAATTGTATACTCTGCCTCATAAACCGCATCCTCATCAGCTTCATATACTGTATATGGACGTTTAGAATGCTCTTTCATATATTCGATTGCAAGATCATCAACTGGGAAAATTCCATTCTTTCCGCCAGCCTCGATTGCCATATTTGCAATCGTGAAACGATCATCCATGGACAGGTTCTTAATACCCTCTCCTACAAATTCCATAGATTTGTAAAGGGCACCATCCACGCCGATCATGCCAATAATATGTAAAATAACATCTTTTCCGCTTACCCATTTCTTCGGTTTCCCTACAATGTTAAATTTGATAGCAGACGGAACCTTAAACCATGCTTTTCCAGTAGCCATACCAGCTGCCATATCTGTACTTCCAACACCCGTGGAAAAAGCTCCAAGAGCTCCATATGTACAGGTATGTGAATCTGCGCCGATGATCACATCGCCAGCTACTGTAAGACCTTTCTCCGGAAGAAGCGCATGCTCGATACCCATCTGTCCTACATCAAAATAATTGGTGATATCATGACGACAGGCAAATTCGCGGACACATTTGCAGTGCTCTGCAGACTTGATATCCTTGTTCGGGATAAAATGATCCATTACCAGTGCAATTTTATCTTTGTCAAATACAGTATCTACGGTCATCTTATCCATCTCATGGATTGCAACCGGAGACGTGATATCGTTTCCAAGAACAAGGTCAAGCTGTGCCTCTATAAGCTGTCCCGCTTCTACATGATCCAGACCTGCATGAGCTGCCAGGATCTTCTGAGTCATTGTCATTCCCATTATAGTATTCCTCCTGATTCGTAATATGCAGTTATTTTAACATATTTTCCGTCACAATAACAATACATATTCGCCATATAATTTCCCTGACAGTAAAGATTCCTGTCCAATTTTTTCTTACATAAAAAAATCCGGATTGCCCCGGATTTTTCAACCGGGTCCCTTTAACTTCGCTTCCGCTCCGTTAAAGTAGCGCAAAAAAATCCGGGTTACCCCGGATTTTTCAACTGGGTCCCTTTAACATCGCTTCCGCTCCGGTAAAGTAGCGCCAAAAAAAACGGCGTAACCCCGATATTTTTGGGTTTGTGTTTTTAAAAATGTATTACCC
>JAQXQS010000214.1 GCA_029101305.1 Clostridia bacterium
GTAGTACATGCGGAAGATGGGACTTGAACCCACACAAGCGCAATGCTTACAAGATCCTTAGTCTTGCTCGTCTGCCAGTTCCGACACTTCCGCATACCGCATTTCACAGAGATGAAATCTCTTCGCGATAAAATATGAAATTGTGACTATTAGATAGTCATGCGGAAGATGGGACTTGAACCCACACGAGCGCAATGCTCACAAGATCCTTAGTCTTGCTCGTCTGCCAGTTCCGACACTTCCGCATATCGCGTTTCATGGAGAAATGTTACTCTCTCGCTGCGACGGATATTAGTATAACAAAGGGGTATGGGATTGTCAACAGATTTTTTGAAAAAAATTAAAAATTTTCAAGTTTTTTTTGAAAAAAAGAGGAATTTGAAATTTTGTGTAGAATATAATTAATAGGAGGAAGATTATCAGCGCACCTGTCAGTCTTTGGAGGATAATAGATTTATGAATATCAGAGAGAGCATGGAAGAAAGAGAACTGCAGCTGCTAAGTCCCTATGCAGCATACAGCGGACGTTCCCGTGGAAGAGACCGTGAGGAAGAAGAATGTGATGTCCGGACTGTCTATCAGCGGGATCGTGACAGGATCCTGCACAGCAAGGCATTCCGCCGAATGAAGGATAAGACGCAGGTATTTCTGGCACCAGAGGGAGATCATTACCGGAACCGGCTGACCCATACCCTGGAGGTATCCCAGATTGCCAGAACTATAGCGAAAGCCCTGCAGCTGAATGAAGATCTGGTGGAAGCCATTGCCCTTGGACATGATCTGGGCCATACACCTTTCGGACATTCCGGGGAGTCTGCACTTGATAAAGTACATCCTGGAGGCTTCGCCCACTATCAGCAGAGCGTACGAGTGGTAGAAGTCCTGGAGAAGAATGGCGATGGCTTGAATCTTACCTGGGAGACAAGA
This sequence comes from Clostridia bacterium, assembly GCA_029101305.1. Lineage (GTDB taxonomy): Bacteria > Bacillota > Clostridia > Lachnospirales > Lachnospiraceae > Blautia_A. The sequence continues at coordinate 928 of JAQXQS010000214.1, forward strand.
GATGGCATACTGAACCACCGTACCAGCGGAAGTCCGTCTACCCTTGAGGGGCAGGTAGTTCGTTTTTCAGATAAGATTGCTTATGTACATCATGATATGGACGATGCCCAGCGTGCAGGAATTATCACAGAGAATGATATTTCAGCCAGCCTGCGGGATTTTCTCGGGCAGACCACAAGGGAGAGGCTGAATCTGTTTGTACATGATATTATAGAAAACAGCCTGGATAAGCCTTCAATTCAGATGTCCACTCCTGTAGAACAGGCACTTATGGATCTTCGGGCGGAGATGTTCCAGAAAGTATATCTGAATCCCATCGCGAAAAAAGAAGAATCCAAGGCTGTTAAAATGCTGACAGAATTATATGCGTATTACATAGAGCACCCGGAAGCGATGTCGAAAGAGTACAGAGCTCTGATAGAAGAACGGGGCGTTCCAAAAGACCGGGCGGTATGTGACTGGCTGTCGGGAATGACAGACCAGTATTCCATGAAGAAATTTAAGGAGATATTCATACAGAGAGCCTGTGAGGTATATTGAGATACCAGCAGCAATGATATAGAAACAAAAGGAGGATAAGCATGCGATATTCTGACGATATCATTGAAGAAGTGCGAATGAAAAATGATATTGTAGATGTGATATCCCAGTATGTAAGACTGACCAGAAGAGGAAGCTCCTATTTTGGTCTGTGTCCTTTTCATAATGAGAAAACTCCTTCTTTTTCCGTAACGCCGTCTAAGCAGATGTATTACTGTTTCGGCTGCGGGGCAGGAGGAAATGTATACAATTTTGTAATGCAGTATGAGAACTATTCTTTTGGGGAAGCATTATCACATCTGGCAGAACGCGCCGGTGTAGAACTTCCTAAGATTGAATATTCCAGGGAGGCAAGGGCGAAAGCGGAGAAGCGTGCGACCTTGCTTGAAATCAATAAAAAAGCGGCCCAGTATTTTTACTATCAGCTGCGCCGTGACAATGGGAAAACAGCTCACGACTATCTGACAGGCAGAGGACTCAGTGAGGAGACAATCAAGAAATTCGGTCTGGGATATTCGGATAAATACAGTGACGACCTGTATAAATATCTGAAGTCCCAGGATTATAGTGATGAGCTGCTGCGGGAATCCGGATTATTTAATGTGGATGAGCGGCAGGGCATGTATGACAAGTTCTGGAACCGTGTTATTTTTCCAATCATGGATGTGAATAACCGGGTGATCGGATTTGGCGGACGAGTGATGGGAGATGGCAAACCCAAGTATCTGAACTCACCGGAAACCCAGATCTTTGATAAGGGTCGTAACTTATACGGACTGAATATTGCAAGAACTACCAGGAAGAATTATCTGATTCTCTGTGAAGGCTATATGGATGTGATCTCCATGCACCAGGCTGGGTTTACCAATGCGGTAGCTTCCCTGGGAACGGCGCTTACATCAGGACATGCCAGTCTGGTAAAGCGCTATACACAGGAGGTGCTCCTTCTTTACGACAGTGATGAAGCTGGTGTGAAGGCAGCTCTTAGGGCAATTCCGATTCTCCGGGAGGCAGGGGTGAATTCCAGAGTGGTAAATCTGCAGCCCCACAAGGATCCGGATGAATTTATCAAGGCAGAAGGGGCACAGGCCTTTGAAGAAAGACTGGAAGGTGCGATGGACAGCTTTATGTTCCGTGTGAGCATTGCATCCAGGGAGTTTTCCATGGATGAGCCACAGGGACAGAATCGCTTCTTTGAACGCTGTGCCCAGTATCTGTTGGAATTATCGGACGAGCTGGAACGGAATCTATATATAGAAGCAATCGTGAAAGAATATAAACGATACGGTATCAGTGTGGAAGACCTTAGGAAGCGGGTAAATACCCTGGCTATGAAGGGAACCCCGGCAGAGAAGCGGATCCAGCCGAAGTCCGGGAATCCTGCAATGAAAAAGAGGGAGAGTGCAGGAGAGAAATCCCAGAAGCTGATGCTTACCTGGCTGGTAACCTATCCTGGGATTTTTGACACTGTGGAGAAGTATCTTTCTCCTTCTGATTTTGTGGTTCCTCTTTATAAAGAGGTTGCCCAGATGCTGTGGAAGCAGCAGGAAGAAGGAGATGTGAATCCGGCCAGACTTCTGAATGCTTTTATGGACAGCGAGGAACAAAAGGAAGTGGCTTCCTTGTTCAATGCGACCATTCACCTTGAGACAAAGGAAGAACAGCAAAGAGCGTTTTCCGATGCCCTGATCCGGATCAAGCAGGAGAGCCTGGAGGAAAAAAATAGAAACTGGGATCCTACAGATATGGGTGCTTTGCAGGAGCTTGTAAAAGCGAAGAAGGATCTGGAGGAGCTTGGGAGAAAAAGGCAGCAATTGCATATTTCTTTTGAATAAGGATAAAATATGTAACTGGCTATGAACAGTTACCCAAATATTAACACTATATGGAGGTTAGAGTACCTATGGAAATGAATATGGGCAAATTCAGTGAGAAACTGGTGGGACTTCTGGAGCTTGCAAAAAAGAAGAAAAACGTACTGGAATATCAGGAAATCAGTGATTATTTCAAAGACCAGCCACTGGATGCGGAACAGATGGACAAGATCTTCGATTTCCTTGAGGCAAGTGGGGTAGATGTGCTGCGTATCACAGAGAACAGTGCAGATGACCTTATGCTGGACGATGACATGGATATTGATGGTCTGGACGATGAGGAAGAAGTAGAACTGGATAAGATCGATCTTTCTGTTCCGGAAGGTGTGAGCATTGAGGATCCGGTTCGTATGTATCTGAAAGAAATCGGTAAAGTTCCGCTTCTTTCAGCAGAAGAAGAAATCGAGCTTGCAAAGAAAATGGAACAGGGCGACGAAAATGCCAAGAAGCGTCTGGCAGAAGCCAACCTTCGTCTTGTTGTCAGCATTGCAAAGCGTTATGTAGGACGTGGAATGCTTTTTCTGGATCTGATTCAGGAAGGCAACCTTGGTCTTATCAAGGCTGTTGAAAAATTTGATTACCGAAAAGGTTACAAGTTCAGTACCTATGCTACCTGGTGGATCCGTCAGGCTATCACAAGAGCCATTGCAGACCAGGCGCGTACCATCCGTATTCCGGTGCATATGGTTGAGACCATCAACAAGCTGATCCGGGTTTCCCGTCAGCTTCTCCAGGAACTGGGACGTGAACCAAGTCCGGAGGAAATTGCAGAGGAAATGGGAATGCCGGTTGACCGTGTACGTGAAATCCTGAAGATTTCCCAGGAACCGGTATCTCTGGAAACCCCGATCGGTGAGGAGGAGGACAGCCACCTTGGAGACTTTATCCAGGATGACAATGTTCCGGTTCCAGCTGATGCAGCAGCATTTACCCTTCTGAAAGAGCAACTGGTGGAGGTTCTGGGAACTCTTACTGAGAGAGAGCAGAAGGTTCTCCGTCTTCGTT
>JAQXQS010000215.1 GCA_029101305.1 Clostridia bacterium
AGTTCTGTCATTGCTCCTGAATATAGTTGGTCTTGTTTTATTCTTCGTCAGCTACACCACAGGATATTACAAATTCGGAGAAATGAATTCTCCTATGATTCTTTCCTTTTTCCTGGTAGGAATCGGCATGGAAATCTTTTCTCTGCTTGCCATGGTGAAATGGGGAGATAAAATGTGGACACAGTTTCTTACCTTTGCTATAACAGCATTGCTTGTAGCAGGCGCGATCCTTCTGATCGGAGATCGTGTAGAGGGAATCGGAAACTGTATTGTTACAGATTACGATTCCGGTCACGGCGGCGAGGAAGCTATCTATTATTCATTGGCAGCTTCCGGAGCAATGCTTCTGGGAATGATCTTTAATGTTGTGGGGAGCTTTTGCAGAGTTCCCCGGAAAATAAAATAATAAAACGGAGGAATCTAGAATGAAAAAATCAGTAGCAGCAGTTTTAACAGCAGGAATCATGGCAGCAGGAGTGATCAGCAGCGGACTTACCGTATTTGCTGAGGGTACAGAGGAGAAAACCTACAGCGTTACTTACAATCTCAATGACGGAAATGCAGAGGAAATGCCGAACTTCCAGTTCATAAGTGCAGATATGAAAGGAATGACTTCCTACGACAGCCGTGTATATGTACAGATTGATCTTACGCTGGATGGAAAAGATGGTTATAAGCTTGTTTCCGATTGCTATTGCGTGGAAAATGGAAAGAGAGCAGAGGTCGGGGATGATACCGGAATCGGTTTTACCATGACAACAACTGCAGAAGGTACCTATACAGATAATGGAGATGACACTATAACAATTGATACTCCGGAGCATGTACATCATGATATGTTCACAGACACTTATTCAATTCAGATGAAAGAAGCTGCAGGAATGAATGTCCTTGGAAATACAGAGGACGGTTCCTATGACAGCGATGATCTGCCGGAGATGACTTCCATGGTTCCGGAAACCGTATTTACGGTAAATGATAAAGACGAAATCGTAACCTACAATTATCTCCATCCGGAAGATTATGAGACAGAAGAAACAAAAGATGGAGCAGATGCAGCGGCTTCTGACAGCGCAGCAGCTGGAAATGAACTGATCGCAATTCCAAGTGATGATGAGCAGACAACCTTTACCTTATATGACAATGGAACTTATGAATTCTATTTCGCAAGCTATGATGTAAAAGACAACGGAACCTATGCTTATGATGCAGACTCCCAGACTCTTACCATCACAGATGCAAATGGAAAAGAGACAAAATCTGAGGCAGATGGCGACAATGTGAAATTCCACTATGAATACAGCGAAAGCGACCAGCTTACAGGAGACTTCACTGTAGAGGCAGCAGCACTTGCAGATGCACTGAAATAAGGAAATATTGAAGTCTTGTAAAAGATAAAAAGAGAAAACAGTAACAGATAGAAACAAGGCTTCCGGCTGGTCGGAAGCCTTGTTTGACCACACAAATCAAGTATGTTATATTAAAAAATAAAAGCAACTGTTCAGTGGCTGTTAATGGCAAAAATATAATTGGGCAGATAAATTGAAGTGTTGCTGTTAAGTAAATCTGTACTTGGGAAAAGGTGTGGAAAAATGAACGTAGCGATCGTAGATGACGAACTGGAAATGCGTCAGACATTAGTGGAATATATTGGAAGATTCGGAGAGGAATCCGGTATTGAACTGGAGACAGTGACTTTCGAATCCGGGGAGCAGTTTCTGAAAAATTATAAGATGATTTTTGACATTATCATCTTTGATATTGATATGCCGGGAATCAACGGAATTGATACTGCAAGAAAGCTGAGAGAGATGGATTCTAATGTGACCATTATTTTTGTGACAAATATCGCTCAGTATGCAATTAACGGTTATGAGGTAGATGCGGTAGACTATATCCTGAAGCCTGTAAGTTACTACGATTTTTCCATGAAATTTCACAGAACGGTGGCAAAGGCAGCCCAGAAGAAGGAACACACCATAAAAATAGAGACTGCGGAAGGAACCAGAAGGTTACGGCTTCCGGCACTGATCTATGTAGAAGTACTTTCTCATTATCTGTATTTTCACACTACAAAAAGAGATTACAGATCCAGAGGCAATATTTCTGAGATAGAAAAGGAACTGGAAAAATATAATTTTGTGCGGATCCATCGCTCTTATATTGTGAACCTGAAATATGTAAGCAAAGTGTTGAGCAAAGAGGTAACCGTAGGAGAGCATGTTCTTCCGGTAGGGCGGAATTACAAGGAAAAATTAAAGGAAGAATATTTGAAATACATAAGGGGAGAGGAATAAAATGCTGGGAAATATATCCTTTCTTGATATCTTTGATGTTTATCGTGTGCTGCTTGGGATGGTCAGCGCAGAGTTGATTTTTGTGGAGCATGCAGCCAGGCACCGGGAACATTTTATGAGGAGAGTGCTGACGGGGGGAGTGGGAATCCTTTTGTTTGCGTTGCTATGTATTCCGATGTACATGTTCCGGGAAATAGTCGGAAATTCTGCGAGCGCCTCTTTGATAACCGGTGGATGGTGGCTGATGATCGGCGTCGTGTCTATGTGTTTTATCTATTATTGCTATGAAGTAACCGTATGCAATCTTATGTTCCAGTGTATTTTTGGACTTGCACTGGAAAATCTGGCGACTCTTGTTCTCCAATATCTGATTTGTAAAAAGTGGTTTCCTTCCTTGCAGACGGAGCATACAGTTCTGTATATTGTGATGACAGTTCTGTGTTATGCGCTGTTTGACATGATGGCATACCTGCTTCTTGTACGGAAAAATGTCAGAGGACAGATCGTAGTGGAAGAGGACTGGCGTACCTTTTTTATCTATCTGATGATTTATATTTTTATTTCAGTAATGGGAGATGTGACAAGTCTTATTTTCCATTGGGGGCAGGCTGGTGGCAAAATGTTTGGTGGGATAGAAGTATTTTCCCATACGGCAGTACCGTATTTTTGCATTGCGGTAAATGTGGTTGTCAATCTGGTAATCGTCCTTTTGCAGAGCATGACATATCGGATTCTGTCCTTGCAGCAGGAAAAAAAGATGATCCAGATTCTTCAGAAGGAAAAGGAGCAGCAGTACAATTTCAGCCGCGAAAATGTGGATCTGATCAACCAGAAATGCCATGACCTGAAACGGCAGATCCGGGCACTGAAGCTGGTTCAGGGGGAAGAAAGAGACCGGCTTTTCAAGGAGACAGAAGAAGCAGTACAGTTTTATGATGCTCATGTGAAGACGGGAAATGATGTGCTGGATACTATTCTAACAGAAAAAAGTTTTGTATGTACAAGACAAGGAATCCGTTTTTCCTGCAATATCCATGCAGAACATATGGACATCATTGATGTGCTCGATTTTTACACAATAGTAAGCAATGGCCTGGATAATGCAATTGAATGTGTTTCCAGGTACGAAGATAACGAGAAAAAGGTAATCAATGTAGCGGTTCTGGAACGGGGAAGCATGCTTCACATTTTTATTGATAACTATTTCGATGGTGAGCTGGAATTCCGAAATGGCTTCCCGGTAACAAGCAAGGCTGACAAAGGTTATCATGGCTATGGTGTGAAAAGCATGCAGATGATCGCGAAGAAATATGGCGGAGATATCCGGATCAGTGTGAATAACCATACGTTTTCGCTGCAGATTATGCTGCCTGTGAGGTAGGAAAGATTCGCAAATATGCATTTCAAATCACCTACGGTGATGGCATTTTGAAAGAGAGGCATGCGGATTGTAGGAATGCTTTTTTAAATATGAGGAGAAAGTATAAATGAAAAAAATAAAAGGTGTCAATTTAGGCAACTGGCTTGTCCTGGAGAAATGGATGCTGCCAGAGCTGTTCGAGGGAACCGGTGCAGAGGATGAGGTCTGGCTGAATCGGAAGATGAATCCCGCAGAGTTAAAAGAAAAGATGAAGGAGCATCGTGATACATTTATTACGGAGCAGGACTTCGCATTTATCAAAGAGCAGGGAATCTGGCTGCTGCGCATTCCGGTTCCATACTTTATATTCGGTGACCGACCACCTTTTAACGGATGTGTGGAATATCTGGACAAAGCCTTTGACTGGGCAGAGAAGTATGGCTTGCAGATATTAATCGACCTGCATACAGTTCCGGGAAGCCAGAATGGATATGATAATGGCGGTCTGACCGGTGTATGTAAATGGTGCAAAAATCCAGAGGAAGTGGAGTTTGCCCTTACCGTACTGGAACGGCTGGCGAAGCGTTATGGCCAGCGCCAGGGATTATATGGAATTGAAGTTCTCAATGAGCCGATCAGCTTTCTTGTGTATGCGACAGCACCTTCTACCGGAAAAGCGGTGGACAAAGAAGAGGCCAAAGGCTCCGGCTATGTTCCCCTTCCGTTTCTGGAAAACTTCTATCGGAATGGCTATAAGCGTCTTCGGAAAATCCTCCCGGAAAGTAAGCTCATCGTGTTCCATGACGGCTTCCGCCTGAGACACTGGGGAAGGTTTTTCCGTAAGGAACATATGAAAAATGTGGTGCTGGACACCCACATTTATATTTTTGCCATGGAAAGCTTCGTGCCGATTCATATGCCGTGGGTTTATAAGATTTACATAAAGAGCCAGCAGCGGCTGATAGAGAGAATCCAGAAGGATGTGCCAGTGGTGGTTGGCGAATGGTGTATCTGTAATAAATATGCGGAGAAAGCGGTTTCCGGAAAGCCTGCAGAAGAATCTTCTGACAGGAGTGCGCAGGCAGCCGCGCAAGACGAACTGCGGAAGAAACGTTATCTGGAAATCGCAGCCATGCAGCTTCAGGCATGGGAAAGCGGTGCTGGCTGGATCTACTGGAGCTATCAGTTTAAACCAAATCGAAAGGAGCCTCTTGATGAAAAGTGGAAAGAAAGCTGGGATTTTTCAAGATGTGTGGAAAACGGCTGGATTGAATTCAAGAACCGATAAAAAGAAGGTTACATTGAGGGAAATGATCTTCGGATATTTCCTGGGACCACTTCTGGTGCTGTCCATGACCAGCGTGGTAGCGTCTTATTATCTTACCTTTTACCGGACTTATGAGGATGTTGTAAATCAGAGGGTTTTTCTGACGGTATTGCCGCTGATTTCCGTGATCCCTATGGCATTGTCAAACATTGTGATCGGAATCATGGTGGGAAAAACAAGGACGAAGCAGGGAAAAGCAAGACCTTACATATTAATGGCAGCGCCAATGCTGCTGATTTCCGGAATCCTGGTATTTTGCATTCCTTATTTCAGTCTGGGTGTGCGCATGGTCTGGATGGTGGTAACTTACAATTTATTTGCAGCCATTGCCAATCCGGTCTATGGTACCTCCCACTATCTGATGGTGTCTTTATCCACCCGTGACCTGGACCAGAGAGGAAAGCTTTCCGTTGTTTCGAATATTCCGGCGGTGGCAGGAAACGGTCTGATCAGCAGTATCGTAATGCCGCTGATTCTGGGCTGGATCAATTCTGCCGGCAGCAACGGTGTGATGCAGAACCGCTGGCAGATGGTTATGACCATGTTCGCGGTACTGGCATTTGTGGGATGTATCCTGGAGTACTTCTTCACCAGAGAACGTATCACGGAAGAGGATATGGTGGAGACAGATGCAGAAGTAAATAAAGCAGAAACTACAGGAACTCCTTCCACGTTACAGCAGCTAAAAGGCGCAGCCTCCGATTCCTACTGGTGGATCATTATTATTTTCTACATGCTGTACCAGACTGGCGTTATGTTCAAAGGCGGTTACGTGTTCAATATATTCTGTCATGAATTTTTTCAGGAAGTGCATATTCTCGGAATGACCTTATCCGCAGATATGGCACAGTCCGTTCTGGCTCTGATCAGCGGAATCCCGCTGGCTGCTGGTATGCTCTTTATCTGGCCTCTGGCAAACCGGTTCGGGAAAAAGAATATGATCCTGGCAGGCTGTGTGGTTTCCATTGCAGGAAGTATCGTGTGTCTCCTGGCACCGGATAATTTCGTAGTGATGCTGGCTGGTCAGACGTTGAAAGGCTTATCCAGCGTACCAGGTGCATACATTATGATGGCATTGTTCGCAGATGTGCTGGATCACCTGGAGGCGAAGCTTGGTTACCGCGTAGATGGAATTTCCATGTCGGTTTACAATACGGTGCTGACAGTGGTAAATGGTCTGGCAGTAGCAGTATTTAATTTCTTCTACGACAGCGCCATGTTTTCCCATAAAGGAACAGCCGCATTCTTTTTCCTGGGATTCGAGATCGCGGCACATGGAATCCTGATTATCGTGGTATCCTTCCTGAATGTGGAGAAGAATATCAAGGAAGAGCAGGAACTGATTGCCAGAAGAAAGGGACAGATATAGAGACTATTTGAAAAACAATGTGGTTCATATATGGCAAAAACAGGCAATGCGGGAGGATGCATTGCCTGTTTCTGTAAACTGGGAAATTAGAGCATAAGGTTTATAGAAAGTTTTTTTCACTTAACATGAATGAATTCAGGAAATAAAGGAGATCACAATAAAATGAGCGATAAAAAATCCAACTGGATCTGGCTGCCCACCTGGACAGCAGAGGACAAAGAGAACCCGGCCTTAGTTCTGTTCCGCAAGGAATTGGAAATAACAGGAACTCCAACTGCCGGAAAAATTACCATTTCAGCAGATTCCAGATACAAGCTGTATGTAAATGGCGAACTGGCTGAGGCTGGCCCGAGCAAAGGAGACCGGCAGGTCTGGTATGCAGATGATGTTGATCTGCTTCCATTTCTAAAAAAAGGAAAAAATGTAATAGCAGTCCGTGTATTAAGATACCCGACCATACAAAGTAAAGGCTGTTTCGGAATCTACCGCACAGAATATCCATTCCTGTATGTAGAAGGCGGCGCCGAAGATGATCTTGGCAGCCGGTACACTTTAGACACAAGTGAAGGATGGATGGGAAGAAAAGATGACGCATTTCATATCGTATCCGAATCCGATCTTTTTGCCCCATTACAGATTCTGGAAAATACAGGTGGTTCCATGTGGCAGAAGGGCTGGATGAAGCCCGGATATGATACCACAGGCTGGGCGCTTCCATATGTGTATCCGGATATGAACCGCGCGTGCAGCCCGGGAAACCTGGAAAAAAGGACAATTCCATTTCTTTACAGAAAGAACAGGAAGTTCGAAAAGGTGATGCAGCTGGGCGAAAATGCTCTCTTTGCAAAAGAAGAATGGGAGGCTTTTCTTGCCGGAAAAAGAAGCCTTTGCATCCCGGAAGAGGCGACCGTATCTGTAGAGATCAGTGCCGGTGAGGAGATGACTGGCTATCTCCACCTTCTTATGGAAAAAGGAAGCGGTGCCCGGATAAAGATTTTGCAGTCCGAGGCTTATGTGCTGGGCGGTGAGATTGGTGACCTGAAGGTTCCCTTAAAGGGTGACAGAGAAGATATGGAGCATGGATACCTGGATGGTTTTACCGATCAATACAGATGTGCGGGATATGGAACCGTAGATGAACCGGAAATCTACGAGCCATTCTGGTTCCGGACGTTCCGGTTTATCCGCCTGGAAATTATTACCCAGGAAGAGCCGCTGATATTGCAGAAATTTGATTATACAGAGACCGGATATCCGTTGGAAGTAAAGACAAAGGTAACTGCTTCCGATGAGCGCTTTGCAAAAATATGGGAAATCAGCGAGCGTACTCTGCGCCGTTGTATGCATGAAACCTATGAAGATTGTCCGTTCTATGAACAGCTGCAGTATGCAATGGATGCAAGAACCCAGATTTTGTACACCTATGCAGTTGCGGCAGATGACCGCCTGGCAAGACGCTGCATGGAAGATTTCCGGCGTTCCCAGAGATACGACGGACTTTTAAACTGTGCGGCGCCCAGATATGATGCCAGTGTGATACCGGGATTTTCTATCTATTATATTCTCATGCTGTACGATCACATGATGTATTTTGGCGACAAAGAATTGCTGGAAAAACATATGCCTACAGTAGAAGGAATTCTGAACTTTTTCCATTTCCACCGAAGCAAAGAGGGATACGTGGACAAGATCGGAGGATTAAACGGAAAGGCCCGATTCTGGTCTTTTATTGACTGGGCTGTGGAATGGGCAGACACCACAGGAATCCCACCTGCAACCTTGAAAGGTCCTGTGACCATGGAAAGCCTTCTCTATATATTGGGACTTCAAAAGGCTGCCCAAATAGCGGAGTACCTTGGAAGAAACGAATTAAAGTATATATTTGAGGAAAGAGCGGCAGCCGTACAGACTGCGGTTAGAACATTTTGCACTGGAACGAATGGAATGCTGCAGGATGGCCCTGGAATCGATGCGTACAGCCAGCACACCCAGGTTTTTGCGGTTCTCACTGATACGGTAACCGGAGAGCGGGGAAAAAAGAATCTCAGGGAAACCATTTTGCACAAAGACCAGTATCCCCAGTGTTCCGTTGCCATGGCATACTATCTTTTCCGTGCCCTGGAAAAAACAGGAATGTATGAACTGACCGAATCCTACTGGGATATCTGGCAGAAGATGATCGAGAAGCATGCCACAACCTGCGTGGAGGATGACGTGCAGGAGCGAAGCGACTGCCACGCCTGGGGCGCGTTGCTTCTCTATGAACTGCCCTCCGTGATCCTTGGCGTACGCCCTTCGAAACCAGGATATGAAGACATGGAGGTGAAACCGGTATCTGGTTATCTTACGTGGGCAAAAGGGGAAGTGATTACGCCCAAGGGGGCGGTTCAGGTGGAATGGAATAAGGAAGACAAAGAAGTTTACATAAATGCTGAAAAAGTTACAGAAAAATAATTTTATTTTTAGTATTTTCTGAGAAAATTTGTTGATTCTTTTCCTCATATTTTCTATAATAAACATATATGCTATAAATTCACCCCCTGTGATGTGTGAAAGCGCCGGAAATGACATTGCATTTCGCAGAAGTCAGCGGTGTATGGGGCACATTACAGGGGCTTTTTATTTACGTCAATGTGTAATGTTCAGAGTCAGGCAGATTTTTGTACGAAAGTGTGAGTCATGCCGGGATGAACAGCCAGGCACGTCCATTTTGTTGCGGCACCAGGTGCCGGGAGGGAGAAAAAGAATATGAAGAAAAAATGTGTAGCAATGCTGTTGTGTGCAATGATGACCATGTCTCTGGCAGGCTGCGGAGGCAGTGATGGCAGCAGTAAGTCCGTGAAACTGGATCCGGATCACCCGGTATCACTGACTATCTGGCATTATTACAATGGCGCCCAGCAGGCAATGTTTGATACATTGGTGAAGGAGTTCAATGCATCTGTTGGAAAAGATGAGGGAATCTATGTAGAGGGTTACAGCCAGGGTTCCGTATCTGATCTGGAGGAGGCAGTTACCAGCTCCCTGAAAGGGGAAGTAGGTGCAGACGAGCTGCCGGATATTTTTTCTTCTTATTCCGATACTGCATATGCAGTACAGCAGGAAGACAAGCTGGCCGATCTTTCCAAGTATTTTACAGAGGATGAGCTGAAGGAATATGTGGATTCCTATATCCAGGAGGGGTATTTTAACCAGGATGGAGCTTTATATCTTTTCCCGGTTGCGAAATCCACGGAGATCACCATGATCAATAAGACAGACTGGGAGCCGTTTGCGGAGGCTACCGGGACCACAGTGGATGAGCTGGCTACTACAGAGGGAATCACAGAGGTCGCCCAGCGCTATTACGAGTGGACAGATGAGCAGACCCCGGATGTGCCTGACGATGGCAAGGCGTTTTATGGCAGGGATTCCATGTCCAACTATTTTGTCCTTGGCATGAAACAGATGGGAAAAGAAATCTTCGAGGTAAAAGATGGCAAAGTGACATTCAACACAGACAAAGATCTGATCCGCCGTCTCTGGGACAATTATTATGTACCATATATGAAGGGGTATTTTGCTTCTCTGGGTAAATTCCGTTCTGATGATGTAAAAACAGGGGATGTTCTGGCTTATACAGGCTCTACTTCATCCGCTGTCTATTTCCCGGATACTGTGGAGACAGATGAAGAAAGCTATCCTATTGATTACATTGTCTGCAACCCACCGGTCATGGAAGGCGGCGAGAATGTGAAGGTACAGCAAGGGGCTGGAATGGCAGTCACCAAGTCTGACGAGGAGCATGAGTATGCTGCAAGTGTATTCCTGAAATGGTTTACCCAGAAAGACCAGAATCTCCGCTTTGTCTGCGAGTCTTCTTACATGCCGGTACTGAAGGAAGCAAATAGCGTAGAGGCAATGGACTCTGTGATCAAAGAGAACCATATAGAGATCAACCAGAAGGTTTATGACTGTTTTAAGACCGAGATGGAAGATTTCGATAAGACCAGCTTCTATACACCAAAGAGCTTTAATAATGGATACAGCGCACGTAAGATTCTGGATTATTCCCTGTCTGACAAGGCGAAAGCAGATAAGGAAGCTCTGGATGCTGCGATCGCAGGTGGTCAGAGCAAAGAGGATGCACTGGCAGAATACCTGACAGACGAGAATTTCGAGAACTGGTATACAGAGTTTTGCGATGGACTGAACCAGGCGGTTGCGAATTCCTGATGGCGGGTGAATCCCTGATTCAAAAAGTATAAAAGGTGGTGAGGCGGAACTGTGAAGCGGAAAAAAAGATCCCTCCTTGATATTTTTTTAATACCGATACTGATTATTGTATTCGTGCAGGGCGCAGTGCCGTTTCTGACCCTTATTTTCAGCGGAATCCGTTCCAGTGTGGAGAACACAGTTATTGGTCTTGACAGCCATACGGTGGAGAACCGTAAAGTGGTTCTGGAAAATGATATGCTGGAGCAGTGGAGCAGTGTATATAAGGAAAGTGGTGGACTTGCTACAGCACTGGTGAAAGTGCTTGACAGTCACCAGATGGATATGCAGGGATTCCTTAGCTCCAATGAAGTGCAGGAAGAATATCTGGAAACGGTTTTTTTTGATATGGTGGAGGTTTTGCAGTATAACTCGACTTCGGGAATCTTCCTGGTACTGGGAAATAATGGTTCAGTGGATGAAGCGGGAGAATATAATGGCTTCTGGGTAAGGGATTCGGACCGACTGAATAAGACTGCCTCCCATACAGATCTTTTGATGGAGCGTGGAAGTAAGGCACTGTCCCAGAGTATGTCGATTTCACTGGATACTCCCTGGAGAACCGATTTTCGTTTTGAAGGAAATGGAAAAAGGAGTGCAGATGACTTCTTTTACCAGCCGTATATTACCGCTGGAGATTATGTGGATTCCAATGTAAACATGGCCAATCTGGGATACTGGGCGAAGCCGTTTATCCTGGAAGACTTCTATATGGATAATCATAAGATGATCACCTATTCCGTACCTCTTGTTTACAACAAAACCGTTTATGGTGTTCTGGGTGTGGAGATTGGTGTAAATGATCTGACCAATTATTTTCCGGTAAAAGATCTGGATGCGGATCTGAATGCAGGCTTTGCTCTTGTTGTAGACCATGGCGATGGAAGCTATGAAGGAATTGCCGGGGAGGGTGCTTTGTATGATACTGTTTCCAGAGACAGAGATACATTTGTGCTAGAGGAACCTGAACAGGAAAACCTGCAGCTGGTGAGGGATGCTGTCATTGGTAAGCAGAAGATTTACGGGATCACCAGCAGCCTGAATCTGTACAGCAGAAATGTGCCTTATGAAGATACGCAGTGGGCATTGTGTGGCTTTGTCACGGAGGATTCTGTTTACGGACTTATATCCGAGGTCTACCAGAGGATTCTTGGCGCGATTCTGGGAAGTGCCCTGCTGGCGGTAATTCTGGTCTATCTGCTGGTACAGTATACAACAGATCCTGTCTACCGGCTGGTTGATAGTGTACGGAATGGTGTAAAAGCGATTCATGATTTTAAGAATTCAGGTATCCAGGAAATCGATGAGCTTCATGATGTAGTGGAACATCTGACAGATATCCAGATGCAGACAGAAAACCAGCTTCTGGAGGAAAAGGAACGCTACCGGATCGCAGTAGAGAGCTCCCAGGATGCGTTTTTTACCTACCAGTGTAATGAAAAAATGCTGGAAATGGTAAACAGCAGAGGAAATGATGGCGTGTGGGACTGTGTAAAGCATCCGGAATTTATTGACAATGATGTGGTTCATCCTGCGGACAAAGCCAGACTTATGGCAGCAGTGAAGAATTGTAGTGGTGTTCTGGGTGTGGATTTCAGACTGCGTCAGAAAAATGGGGAATTCCAGTGGGTGAATCTTTCAGGAAGTGTTACCTTTGACAAAAACGGAGAGCGTTCCAGAATTGTGGGCTGTCTTCATAACGTCCACCAGCATAAGCTTCTGGAGGAAGCGCAGAAAAGGAAAAAGATCTACGATTCTATTACTTCTTTTTACCGCCTTGGAAGCGGACTGGAGGTTGTGGAAACTGTGTGTCAGGCTGACTGTGAGGGGCTTCTGGGTCTTCTGGAAATCCAGCAGTTTTCCAGAATTGATGAACAGTATGGACTGATTTTCGGAGATATCATCCTGGAACAATTTGCCAGACTTCTGGCAGAAAGATTCCAGGGAGATGACTTGAAAGATGGCGTTTATATAAGGGCCGGAGCAGACCAGATGATGGTATGGCTGCCAGGCTGTACGCCTCAGATGGTTATTGAGAGTGTGCATAAGCTTCAGAAGGATTTTGCAGCACTTACGGATGAGAAATATCTTTCCCTTTCCCTGAAATGCGGTGTGGCAGTCATGAATGAGCACAATACCCTGGGGAAGGCACTGGAACAGACCAAGACTGCATTATGTGCAGCGCGGCAGAGCAATAGAGAGATTATATTTTATGACAGCCTTACAGCTGTTGAGAAACAGATCCCTGTTAATGTTACGTTTGATGAAGTGGCATCTGTAGAGCGTCTGAAGGAAATGGGACTTTCGTCTATTGCATTGAATCTGTTTGACAGGGAGGGTGATACTTCTGTTGTCCTGGATATTCTTGCATTGAAATTACAGGAGAAGTACCGTCTGGATAATATTCTGATTACCCGTTTCACCAGGGAATATATGGTAAATGATCTGTTTTACAGCTGGAAGCCAGATGAGGAAAAAGAAGACTGGGATGGCATGGTACACTGTTCCGAAAAACAATACCAGCATTTTGTGGAGACTCAGGAGCTGCAGCAGCTTCTTACTGCTGATGAGAAAATCCAGGAAGAGCCACTGATCAGCCCTTATACAGAGAGCAGGCAGGATATCGTATTCCATATGACAGACAATGGCCAGTATTCCGGAAGCATTGTATTTGCAGGAATTGACCAGTCTGTTCTGGAAAAGAAAGAAGAATATAAATGCCTGGAAGAAATCAGTGCTATTATCCAGAACCGTCTGAATCTGGAGCGGCATGATCTGTCCGCGAAAGCAAAATCTGATTTCCTGGCACGTATGTCCCATGAAATCCGTACTCCTATGAATGGTATCATCGGTATGACACAGATCGCACTAAAGGATGGACAGACAGAAGAGCAGAGAATAGACTGTCTGAGAAAGATTGAATACTCATCAGAATATCTGCTTGGCCTTATCAATGACATTCTGGATATGTCAAAGATTGAAAGCGGCAAAATGCGTCTGGTAGAAGATAAATGCACCCTCATGGAGATGGCACAGGGGCTTCAGCCATTATTGGACGCTAAGCTTACAGAGCAGAAGATTCAGTATGTAGCAGATATCCAGCTGAAGAATCACTGGTTTATGGCAGATTCCCTGAGACTGAACCAGGTTTTGGTAAATCTTCTTGGAAATGCAGTGAAGTATTCCAGACCAGGCGGACATGTGTGGCTGACGATCAGAGAGTCCGAAGGGGAAAATGGAGTTTCCAGTGTGTATTTCCAGGTGAAGGATGATGGAATCGGAATTGCCCCTGAGAAGCAACAATTGATTTTCCGTCAGTTTGAGCAGGCGGACAATTCGGAGCATGCAAGAAAGCAGGGCACAGGTCTTGGACTTGCCATCAGCAGCCGGATCGTGCAGATGATGGATTCGGATATCAAGCTGGTAAGTGCGCCTGACCAGGGAAGCAGTTTCAGCTTTACTGTAAAACTTCACCCGGTAAATGGTGAGATGACCCAGACCACACAGAAGCCGGAGAAAGTTCATTTCCCAGGAAAACGGATTCTGGTTGCAGAGGATAATGAGCTGAATATGGAAATCATCTGCACCATTCTGGCAGATTATGGAATTGAGACAGACCAGGCTGTTAACGGAAAAGAAGCAGTTCTTAGCGTGGAAAAATCTGCTCCGGGATATTACGATATGATTTTCATGGATATTATGATGCCGGTAATGGATGGACTGGAAGCTACAAAAGAAATCCGGAATCTGGACCGTGAAGATTGTAAGAGCATTCCGATTTATGCAATGAGCGCGAATGCTTTTGACGAGGATGTAAAACGGTCACTGGCAAGCGGTATGAACGGCCATCTTTCCAAACCTGTGAATGTGCAGGCTCTGGAGAAGACGCTGTGGGAAGTATTAGGGAAATAAATATGAGGTGGAGTCTATGATCCATATTGCAATTGTAGAAGATGAAGATGTTTATATCCGGCAGCTGACGGAATATATGGAGCGTTTCCGGCAGGAATTTTCCCAGGAGATACATCTGTCCTTTTTCCGGGACGGGGATGAGATCGTGGAGAAATATAGCGCAGAGTACAACATTATTCTCATGGACATTCAGATGAAATTCATGGATGGTATGACAGCTGCTGAGAAGATCCGGCAAATGGATAAAAAGGTCATTATTATGTTTATAACAAATATGACATCTTATGCAGTGCGTGGATATGAGGTGGATGCTCTGGATTATATGGTAAAGCCGGTAGAATATTTTTCCTTCAGCCAGAAGCTGAAGCGTGCCATTGACCGGATTCCGCAGAACAATGAGCATTATCTGCTGCTTCCGGTAGAAACAGGAGTCCAGCGGCTGAATGTGAAGGATCTTTATTATGTGGAGAGTTATGGACACCAGATGATCTTCGTAACGAAGCATGGCAATCTGCAGTCCCGGATGACCATGAAAAAAGCGGAGGATGAGCTTCTGAAATATGACTTTTTCCGCTGCGCGAAAAGCTATCTGGTGAATATGAAATATGTGGAGGGAATCCAGGAGGGCTGCTGCATGATTCATGGTGAACGGCTTCAGGTAAGCCGTCAGAAGCGGAAGGAATTTATGGAAGCCCTGGTAAATTATATGAGTGAGGCAGTCAGATGATAGAGATAACTGGTGATATTCCACGGATCTATACGGCGCTGGCTGAGTGGCTGGCCTGCGTGATTTATATTATCATGCTGCCAAAGCGGTGGAACAAATGGATGACGGTTGCAATGTGTGTCCTGGGACTTGTGATCCAGAGTGCATTTCTTGTACTTACGGAGAATGTGGCGATCATTCTCTGGATTCCGGTGATGATAGCTGCGGTAGGACTGATGTATGGACTGATCCTGCTTTGTACGGCCAGTACTCCTGTGCTGGCAGGCTACTGCTGCGCCAAGGCATTTCTGGTAGCAGAGTTTGCCGCATCCCTGGAATGGCAGATCGATTCTTTTCTCTGGAAATTTCTGGGAATAGAGTCTTTGTTTTTACAGATTGTTCTGCTGGCGCTGATCTTTGAAATCGTATTTTGTGGAATATATTTTTTTGAGCGGAAAATGAGGTCTGTTTCTTTTGAAAAGCAGCTTACGGTAAAGGAACTGGTTTCAGCTGTGGCTATTGCAGTATCCGCATTCCTTTTCAGTAACATGAGCTACGTGATCACGAACTCCCCGTTCAGCAGCGCTGTTCTGGCAGATACATTTCACATGAGAACCATCGGTGACCTGTGTGGTCTGGTTATCCTGTATGCTTATCAGACCAGGATCTGTGAGTACATGGTGGAAAAAGAATTATCCGCTATGCAGTCCGTATATAAGAAACAGTACGACCAGTACCGGTACTATCAGGAAAGTATGGAGATGATCCATATCAAATATCATGACCTGAAGCACCAGATCACAGGACTCCGGGGAGTGACAGATGAGGCCCAGAGAAAGGCCTGGCTGGATCAGCTGGAGCATGAGCTGGATGAGAACCGGCTGATGGAGCGTACGGGAAATAATGTGCTGGACACCATTCTGGCGGCCAAGATTTTCCAGGCAAGGAAAAATGGTATCCGCATTACCTGCGTGGCAGACGGCAAGCTGCTGAATTTCATGCATGTAACGGACATTTGTACCATATTTGGAAATGCGCTGGACAATGCCATTGAGAGTGTAGTTACCCTGGAGGATCCTGATAAGCGGATGATCCATGTGGCACTTTCCAGACAGAAGAATTTTGTATTAATAAATGTTTCCAACTATATCGCAGAAGATATGGTTCTGGAAAAAGGCACCCTGCCGGCGACGTCCAAGCGTGACCGGGAGAACCATGGCTATGGCCTGAAGAGCATCCGTCAGACAGCAGAGAAATATAAGGGCACCATGTCGCTGCGGGCGAAGGATCACTGGTTTGAGGTGCGGATCCTGATTCCTGAGCAGTAACTAAACGGACATGTCTGCTTACGCAGACATCACTATGAATGAAAGTCGATTGCTCCGCGCCTATGGCGCTCCCGCAATCAACCACTGTATTCGTAATCCGGGCTATCGCCCTACTTACTCATACAGTCTAGCCTGTGCGATATCCATAAATCCACCATGCAAGCATGCTGGATTCATGGCTGCCGCACAGAACTTTCATATAAAATGCAACTTGCGCAAAATAATGACAGTTTGTGACAACCCCGTCTTTTTCAGACGGGGTTGTGTTATTATGCCAATAGAAAAAAAGTCTGAAATACGAAGTTGTTTCGAACAGATAAAAATAGCAGAGAAATAAAAGAAGGGAGCAGACAGCAGCAATGAAATATCAGAACATCATTGACAATATGACGCTGAAAGAAAAGGTAGCATTTTTAAGTGGAAAAAGCGAATGGCAGACAAGGGATTTTCCAAGACTGGACATTCCGGCGATTTTCTGTTCAGACGGACCAAATGGGGTGCGTAAGCAGGCTGGAACAGGCGATCACTTAGGAATCAACCCGTCAGTACCGGCCACCTGTTTTCCGACGGCAGCAGCAATGGCAAACAGCTGGGATGAAGAGCTGGAGCAGAAGGTTGGTGTAGCGCTTGGTGAAGAATCCATGGAAGAGGATGTAAACGTTCTTCTTGGACCTGGACTGAATATTAAGAGAAATCCTCTTTGCGGACGTAACTTCGAGTATTTTTCCGAGGATCCATATCTTTCCGGAAAAATGGCAGCTGCCTTTATCCGTGGTGTACAGAGTACTGGTGCAGCAGCCTGTGCAAAGCATTTTGCAGTAAACAGCCAGGAGCTTCGCCGTATGGCTATGAACGCAGTTGTAGATGAGAGAACACTCCGTGAGATTTATCTGACCGGTTTCGAGATCGCCATCAAAGAGGGAGATGCGAAAACCGTTATGAGCAGTTACAACGAGGTAAACGGTGTTTACGCCAATGAAAATGAGCACCTGCTGAAAGATATTCTTCGCAATGAGTGGGGCTTCGAGGGTTCTGTTATCACAGACTGGGGAGCTTCCAACGATCATTCCCTGGGTGTAAAGAACGGCTCCACTCTGGAGATGCCAACACCTGGGCTTGATGCTGCAAGAGAGCTGCTTGCCAGTGTAGAGAGCGGAAAGATCAGTGAAAAAGATATTGATGAGCGTGTAGATGAGCTTCTTGACCTGGTACTTACCACAACAGAGAATGCAAAGCATTATAAAAAAGTGGCTGACAAAAAGGCACTTCACGAAGAACATCACAAGCTGGCCCGTCTGGCCTGTGAAAATAGTGCAGTCCTTCTGAAAAATGAAGACGGAATTCTTCCGGTAGGAGAAAAAGTCCGTGCTGCAGTGATCGGTGATTTCGCATTTGAGCCAAGATACCAGGGCGCTGGTTCTTCCATGGTAAATTCCACAAAAGTGGATTCTATCAAAGATATGTTAGAGAGCAGTGGAATCGCTGTAACCGGAATCGTTCACGGCTATCAGCGTGACGGTAAAGAAGACGAAGCCATGAAAAAAGAGGCAGTAGATCTGGCACGCCGTTCAGATGTAGTTCTGTTTTTCTTCGGACTGAACGAGAAAAGCGAGACAGAGGGACTTGACCGTAAGCACCTCCGTATTCCGCAGAACCAGATCAATCTGATCCAGGAGCTGGCAAAAGCCAATGCAAATATGATCGGTATCATCAGTGCCGGTTCTGTTATTGAGATGCCGTGGCATCATCATTTCAAAGCTCTGCTTCATACTGCTTTGATGGGACAGGCTGGTGCTGGCGCAGTCCTTGACATTCTTTCCGGTAAAGTAAATCCGTCCGGAAAGCTGGCAGAAACTTATATCAAAAAATATGAAGACACACCTTCTTACAATTATTATCCATCCCAGGAGCGCAACTCCGAGTACAGAGAGGGAATTTATGTAGGATACCGTTATTTTGACACTGCAGGAGTGCCGGTAAATTATCCATTTGGATATGGTCTGTCCTATACTACATTTGAGTATGGCAATCTCCAGGTGAAACCAGACGGAGTGACATTTACCATCCGCAATACCGGAAAATATGACGGTGCAGAGATCGCACAGCTTTATGTAGGTCTTCCGGAAGCGAAAGTATTCCGTCCTGTAAAAGAGCTGAAAGGTTTTGCAAAGGTATTTATTAAAGCTGGCGAAGAGAAAACCGTTTCCATCAAATTTGACGATAAGACATTCCGTTACTGGAACATGAGAACAAATAAATGGGAAGTAGAAGGCGGCGTTTACAGCATTATGATCGGTGCAAGCTGCGCAGACATCCGTCTTCAGGATACCCTTGCCATCATCGGTACTACAGAAGTGATGCCATATTATACCAACCGTGTTGCATCTTATGTAGATGGAAAAATCCAGCAGGTTGGCAATGAGGAATATGAGACAATCCTTGGACATTCCATTCCAGATGGAAGCTGGAGCGGAGAGCTTGGCATGAATGATGCCCTTTGTCAGATGTATTACGCGAAGAGCGGAATCGCCCGTTTCATCTGCAAGAAGCTGGGCGAGAAGCTGAAAAAGAGCGAGGCAGCAGGTGTGCCGGATCTGAACACATTATTCCAGTATAACATGCCATTCCGTGCGATCGCCAAGATGACAGGCGGTATGGTTTCCATGGAAATGGTGGAAGGGCTTCTGAAGGTTGTAAATGGACATTTCAGCGGACTGGGCAAAGTGATCAGCGGATTTTTCAGGAACCGGAAGCTGAACAAGCAGTATGAGAAAGAGCTGGAAGAGCAGAAATAAGGAGGAAAATTATTATGGGAAAAATCAAACAGTTGATCGCGGATCACCCGAATATCTGGGAGTTTATTAAATTCAATGTATTATCAAACTGCGCTACTATCACCAATTTTATCATTATGTGGCTGTGCACAGGCTTCATTTTCAAAAGTTTTGCAAATACACCATTTAAGTTCCTGATGTTCAACTATGCAGACAACATCGAGTCCAACCTTGGTTTATGTGGATTCTTAAGCTTCCTGGTTGCAACAGCAGCAGCTCAGACCGTAAATTTCTTTGTACAGAAGAATCTGGTATTCAAATCCAATGCCGCTTTTGAAAAAGCGGTACCGAAATATATCGTACTTGCAGTTGTGCTGGTACTTGTTTCCGCAGCACTTCCGGCATACAGCCAGAGCTTTTTCGTAAACATCGGCATTTCTGAGGCACTTGCACCTACCCTTGCGAACGTAGTGAATATCCTGGTCCAGGTAGTACTCAGCTACCCGACCATGAAATTCTGGATTATGCCGAATAAATAAACGGATATGTCTGCTACGCAGACATATCCATGAATGAAAGTCGATTGTTCCGCGCCCCTTGGCGCTCCCACAATCAACCACTGTATTCGTAATCCGGGCTATCGCCCTACTTACTCATACAGTCCAGCCTGTGTGATATCTATGAATCCATCATGCAAGCATGCTGGATTCATAGCTGCCGCACAGGACTTTCAAAATGATATAGTGACAGATAAAGAAATCCCAGGTATAATGATTTTATGCCTGGGATTTAACAATTTAAACACATTTTTCCCACAAAGAGAACACAAATTATCTATATACTTTGAACTATCAAATGAAAGAGAACAAAAGGAGTTTCTAAAGGAGGCTTTTATCATGAAGAATAGAAATGAAGAATTAAAGAGAAAACTTAAAAAAGCAGCAAGCATTAGTCTTTGCGCAGTATTGGCAGGTGGTCTTGCAGCAGGAACATATACAGGAGTCAATTATCTGTCAGGTTACGAACAGAGTGTGCAGGCAGCTGGTAAAGATCAGGTAGAACTGTTGAAGTCCGAGAAGAAATCAGATGATTCCGAGTCAAAGGATGACAGCAAGGACAGCTCATCCAGTAAAGGAAGCCTTGATGTATCTGATATTGTAGAAGAGGCAATGCCAAGCATCGTTTCCATCACAACCAAATCTGTAGAAGAGGTTCAGAACTATTACG
>JAQXQS010000216.1 GCA_029101305.1 Clostridia bacterium
CAGAGGGAAGTTCACAGGCTGGCTTGAACATTTGCGAGCAAATGTCACTGAGCAACGGAGTTGCGAAGTGACCGCATTCGAACGGACGCAAGGTAAAATGATTCCATTAGGATGTAGCATGTATGTAGTTTTGAAGGTACAGAGATTAAGACGGTAGCCGGTTGGTTATCGTTTTTTTTATTTAAAAATTTCCAATCATAAAAGCCAATCATTATAATGTAAGAAATCCCAAAGAATGTCAATTTAGGTTGCCTGTAAAATGGATTTGTAATATAATGGGAACGTTGAAAAAAGAAAAGCTGCCATTGTCACATATTGATACAATTAATACACTGGCAGAAAAGAGGATGAGAAATGAGCAGATTATCAGTGGTTCTGCCAGCTTATAATGAAGAATTGATGGTAGGTAAAACATGCAGGGTCCTACATGAAATTCTTTCAGAAGCTGGTATTTCTTATGAATTGGTTGTTGTAGACGATGGTTCAAAAGATAAAACCTGGGAAGAAATAACGAAAGCCGGAACGAGAGATGAAAATGTACTTGGAGTTCATTTTTCTAGAAATTTCGGAAAAGAAGCGGCAGTATACGCAGGCTTGGCACAGGCAACAGGAGATGTGGTTGCAGTTATGGATTGTGATTTGCAACACCCTCCGGAAACTTTGGTTGAGATGTATCATCTCTGGGAACAGGGATGGGAGGTAATTGAAGGAATTAAGAAATCAAGGGGAACAGAGAGCTTATTGCATAAAGAAAGCGCAGGATTTTTCTATGGAATTATGTCAAAAGCAACTGGTGTAAATATGCAGAATGCTTCCGACTTTAAAATGATGGATCGCAAGGCAGTGAAAAGCATACTTTCCATGCCAGAGCGTAATATGTTTTTCAGGGCGACATCTTCCTGGGTGGGATTTAAAACTACATATGTAGAATTTGAAGTTCATGATAGAGAAGCTGGACAATCCAAATGGTCTACCTGGTCTTTGATTAAATATGCATTTACGAATATTGTTGCATTTACTACAGTACCCCTGCAGTTTGTAACAATTGTAGGTGGATGTTGCTTTGGATGCTCGTTGATTCTGATAATATATTCCCTGATCCAGTTTTTTGGAGGCCGGGCAGTGGAAGGTTATACCACAACTTTAATTGTACTTCTACTGATTGGAAGTGCTATCATGCTGAGTCTTGGAATTATTGGATACTATATTGCAAAAATATATGAAGAGGTGAAGCGGCGTCCACGTTATATTATTTCTCAGATTGTCCGTGGAAAACGGGATGTTTATGAGGAGGTTAATCATGACAGCGCTCATTAAGAAATTATATGCCAGTGATGTGGTACGCTATGTATTTTTCGGAGGTTGTACCACATTGGTAAATCTGATCAGCTTTTTTATTTTACGGAAAGCTGGAGTGCAAAGAGATATTGCGAATGTTATATCCATTATTCTTGCAATTCTTTTTGCCTATGTAGTGAATTCGAAATTCGTTTTTCAGGATAAATGCGAGACTTTAAGAGATCATATCCAGCCATTTTGTAAATTTGTAGGAGCAAGACTTGTTACTATGGTTGTTGAAGTGGGTGGTGTATGGTTCTTTGCTGAAATCATGCATATGAATGATATGTTGGGCAAATTTATAACTCAGTTTGTGGTTCTGGCGTTAAACTATATATTTAGCAAATTTCTGGTATTTACCAGTGGGAGAAAGTAATGACATTAGAAGAAACCGTGAAAAAGATAAAACCTTTGGATGAAGAAAAAATGGAAACTGCCAGAAGACGTTGGGACAGTATAGCCAAACCTCTTCATTCCCTGGGGAAAATGGAAGACCTGATCACACAGATCGTTGGAATTACTGGCGAGATTAAAGTAGACATCAGCAAAAAAGCTTTGGTTGCCATGTGCGCCGATAATGGCGTGGTAGAAGAGGGAGTTACCCAGACAGGTCAGGAAGTTACCGCAATTGTTGCAGATAATTTTGTAAAAGAAACCACTACAGCATGTGTGATGTGCCACCAGTGTGGTGTGGCTGTGAAGCCAGTGGATGTAGGGATGGTAAGAAACACTACAGCACGTACTGATCTTAAAGTGATGTATGGAACCCGTAATATGACAAAAGGTCCTGCCATGACAAAGGAAGAGGCTATAAAGGGAATCGAAGCAGGAATCGCTATGGCAGAAGAGTTAAAAGCAGAGGGATACCGTTTACTGGCTACTGGAGAGATGGGGATTGGAAATACTACCACAAGCAGTGCGGTGGCGTCTGTTCTTTTGAAGCAGCCGGTGGAAACCATGACCGGACGTGGAGCTGGGCTTTCCAGTGATGGGCTTAACCGCAAAATCGAAGCAATAAAAAAAGCAATTATTATAAATAAACCAGATGAGGAAGATCCTGTAGATGTACTTGCAAAAGTGGGTGGTCTTGATATCGCTGGAATGGCTGGTGTATATCTTGGAGGTGCCGCTTTACAGATTCCTGTTCTGATCGATGGATTTATTTCCGGAGTAGCCGCTCTTGTAGCTGCTGCAATCTGTCCGGCATCTGTAGATTATATGATTGCAAGCCATGTATCCAAGGAGCCGGCAGCACATCTTATTCTGGAAAAATTAGGAAAAGAAGCAATACTTCATGCGGATATGTGTCTGGGAGAAGGCACCGGTGCCATTGCGCTCTGCCCGTTTTTGGACATGGGAGCGACTCTTTATAATACCTTAAGTACCTTTGAGGATATTCATGTAGATCAGTATGAGGAGCTGAAATAATATGATGACGGTTGTGACCGGAGGCAGCGGAAGTGGCAAGTCTGCTTTTGCAGAGGATAAAATTCTATCATTTGGTCCTGGAAGGCGGATTTATATTGCTACTATGCATCCTTATGATGAAGAAAGCCATAGACGTGTGGCACGCCACCGCCAGATGCGCGCCGGAAAAGGCTTTGAAACAGTGGAATGCTATACCGGACTAAAAAGTCTGGATTTTCCAGAGGATGCGGTGGTTCTGCTGGAATGTATGTCGAATCTTGCTGCAAACGAAATGTTTGAGGAATATGGTGCCGGGGAGAAAACAGTAGAAGCAATTCTGGAAGGCGTAAAGAAGCTGAAAAATCAGGTACGTCATCTGGTAATTGTTACAAATGAGATTTTCTCCGAGACAGCTTCTTATGAAGGAGATACAGTGCGCTATCAGAAATATCTGGGAAAAATCAATCAGAGCATTGGTAAAATGGCAGATGAGCTGGTGGAGGTTGTATATGGAATCCCGGTCTGGTACAAAGGAGGAAAAAGCGTTGAAAATGCTGTGGAATAATTTTAAGGTTGCGTTTGCCATGTACTCGAAAATTCCAATGCCAAGAGCTGACTGGAATAAGGAGAATATGAAATATACCTTCTGCTTTTTTCCGTTTATAGGTCTTGTGATAGGTGCATTGTCCTGTCTGACTGGCTGGATCGGAAGCAGCTTCCAGTTCCATCCCTCTTTTATATCCACAGCGTTGGTCCTACTGCCAGTGTTTGTGACAGGGGGAATCCACGTGGATGGGCTTCTTGATACATCAGACGCATTAAGCTCCTGGCAGGAGAAAGAGAGAAGATTGGAAATCCTGAAAGATTCCCATGCAGGAGCATTTGCAGTTATCACAGCCTGTGTCTATTTTCTGGCCTGGTATGGTGCTTACAGCCAGCTGTGGACAAACAGACCGGCTCTTTGGATCATGGCGCTTGGTTTCATGGTATCCAGGTGCTTTTCAGGAATCAGTGTTATGACTTTTCCAAAAGCACGGAAAGATGGAACGGTGGCAGAATTTTCCAGGAAGGCAGAAGACTTAATTGTAAGAAATGTGCTGATTGTTTATCTTGGAATCCTTTTGCTGTTAATGATATGGATTCAGCCAGTACTAGGGCTGCTGGCATTTGGTACGGCGATACTTATTTTCCTTTATTATCATCACAAAGCCATGAAATATTTCGGTGGCATCACAGGTGACCTGGCAGGTTATTTCCTCTGCCTTTGTGAGGTGGGAATGGCTGTGGTACTGGCAATTGCTTCTGTGTGGATTTAAGTGCTGAAAATCAGGGAGGAATACACGGATGGAAATGATTATCGGAGGTGCTTTTCAGGGGAAAAGTGCTTATGTAAAGGAACAGTATCCGGAAATTGTCTGGAAAAATGGAGCGGATATAGAGAAAGAAGAACTTATGACTGCAGAAGGTGTTCTTGATTTTCAGGAGTTCATTCGAAAGGAATTAAAAGCCGGGAATGATCTTTCAAATTTTGCAGAGGAACTTGCAGTAAATAATCCAGATATTATTCTGGTCAGCCTGGAAGTAGGATATGGAGTTGTTCCAATGGATGCTTTTGACCGGAAATATAGAGAAGCAGTAGGAAGAATCTGTACCAGTCTGGCGGCGAAGAGCCAGAAGGTGATACGGGTTGTCTGCGGAATCGGGATGGTGATAAAAAATGCTTAAGCTTTTATTGATCCGCCATGGTGAGACAGAAGGGAATAAACGAAAAAGATACATTGGAAAGAAGACAGATGAGCCGTTATGCCAGGAAGCAGGGGAAATGCTGGAAAAATTGAAATATCCAATGGTACAGGCTGTTTATGCAAGCCCTATGATACGCTGCACCCAGACGGCAGGAATTCTTTTTCCAGAGAAGAAACTGAACATTATAGATGAGCTTGCAGAATGTGATTTCGGGGAATTCGAAAATAAAAATTATCTGGAACTGGATGGAAATGAAAATTACCAGGCATGGATCGATTCTGGTGGGCTTCTTCCCTTTCCTGGTGGGGAAAGCCGGGAAGAATTCAAGCGGCGTAATGTGATTGGTTTCCAAAAAGCAGTAAATAGCTGTATCCGTAAGGAGATTAAAAGTGCAGCACTTGTGGTGCATGGTGGGACGATCATGAATATTATGGAAGAGTACGCAGACGAAAAACGTCCGTTTTATGACTGGTATGTACAAAATGGACGGGGATTTGAAGTAGAAATTGATACAGAATCATGGAAAAAAGGCCAGAAGGCTTTGCATATGACACGGGAATTATAGGAAAGGGCAGTCCACGTAAGCGGGCTGCTTTTTTATGCTATAGGAAATTCCGTTGGAATTCCCTATAGCATAAAAAGCCCTGCCGGGCAGGATCGCACTGCGGCGGAAAGGTAGATGTCGCTTATAGCGACCCGCCGCAGGCGGAGAATTGATAATAGTGAATTTAAAAGTGCAGT
>JAQXQS010000217.1 GCA_029101305.1 Clostridia bacterium
CGCAGTCAGGCGGTAGATACCGATCCCCTCTATGGAATCTTTACTTCCGGCTCTACAGGAGTGCCCAAGGGGGTTGTAGTAGGACACCGTTCGGTAATTGATTTTATTGACTGTTTCACGGAATTGTTCCATATTACTTCCGAAGATGTTATGGGAAACCAGGCTCCCTGGGATTTTGATGTATCTGTGAAGGACATATATTCTGGCTTGAAAACCGGCGCGACGGTGCAAATCATTCCGAAACAGTATTTTTCTATACCTAAGAATCTTCTTGATTTTCTTGTGGACAGGGAGGTTACGACGATCGTATGGGCGGTTTCCGCACTTTGCATTATCAGTACTTTAAATGGCTTTACATATAAGGTGCCGGAAAAGATCAAAAAGGTTTTGTTTTCCGGTGAGGTGATGCCCATCAAGCATCTGAACATCTGGAGAAAATATCTTCCGGAAACCATGTTCGTAAATATTTACGGTCCCACAGAGATTACCTGTAATTGCACCTACTATATTGTGGACAGGGAATTTCAGCCAGGAGATGTGCTTCCTATGGGAAAAGCTTTTCCAAACGAAAAAGTATTCCTTTTGGATGACGAAGACAAGCTTGTGACAGAAGCTGGTGTAAATGGTGAAGTCTGTGTGGCAGGAAGCGCGCTTGCACTTGGTTATTACAGGAACCCGGAGCAGACGAAGAAAGCATTTGTGCAGAATCCGCTAAATGACCGGTATCTGGAGCCAATCTACAGAACCGGTGATCTGGCATTCTATAACGAAAGAGGGGAATTATGTTTTGCCACCCGTAAGGATTTCCAGATTAAGCATATGGGACACAGGATCGAGCTTGGGGAAATTGAAACTGCAATGGATAAAATCCCGGAAATCCGCAGAAGTTTGTGTATTTACGACCAGTCCAGGAATAAGATCGTGGCATTTTATGAGGGAGAGATCGACCGCAAAGCCCTTTCCCGTGCGTTGGTACAGTATGTACCGAATTTTATGGTGCCAAATGTGTTTGTCCAGGTAGATTCCATGCCTCTTACCAAGAATGGTAAAATCGACAGAAAAGAACTGACAGCCAGATATCAGGAGGGAAGGTAATGGCAGGTTATGATTTTTTACAGAAATTTATAGAAGAAAAAGGTGCGACTCCTTCTTATATTTTTGATCTGGATATTCTGTCAGAGCATGTGGAGAAAGTGAAACGGCTTCTGAAGGGAAAAGCAAGGATCTGCTATGCCATGAAAGCAAATCCGTTCCTCACCAGACCGATGGACAGCCATGTGGATCTTTTCGAAGTGTGTTCCCCTGGTGAATTCCGCATATGCGAGCGAGTGGGCATACCAATGGATAAGATCGTACTCTCCGGCGTATATAAGAATCCGGCAGATATTCAGTATGTGCTTGAAACTTACGGCGGAAAAGGGGTCTATACAGTAGAATCCTGGGAACATTTAAAACACTTAAACAATACTGCTAAGGGGCTGGGGCTGAAAATCTCAGTACTGATCCGTATGACCAGTGGAAATCAGTTTGGAATGGATGAAGAAGACATCAGGCAGA
Source organism: Clostridia bacterium (assembly GCA_029101305.1). GTDB lineage: Bacteria > Bacillota > Clostridia > Lachnospirales > Lachnospiraceae > Blautia_A. Next base: position 1,558 of record JAQXQS010000217.1, read on the forward strand.
TTATTTCCATGCGTGATAATTATGAAGCCCTTCATATTCTGGGAATCCAGTTCTATTCCGGAACACAGAAGAAAAATTTATCCCAGATGGAAAAAGAGCTTCAGAACCTGGATGGATTTCTGACAGAACTGAAACAGTCCTATGGATATCAGGCCGAAGAACTGGAATATGGTCCGGGATTGTTTGCCCCATATTTCCTGAAGGACAAAGAAGAACCTGTAGAAGAGGTTCTGGGGCAGTTTGGAAAATTACTGGATGGTCTTATATTTGGGGGAAATGTGATCCTTGAGATGGGACGTTATCTCACTTATCTGTGTGGTTTTTACCTCACTTCCATTGTGGATATGAAAGTAAATCACGGACAGTCATACGCGATCGTAGATGGGGGCATTAATCATCTGAATTATTACGGACAGGCGATGGCTATGAAACTGCCTTATTGCAGCCAGACAGATTGCAAGGGAGTGTTAAAAACAGAAGGGGAAGAAGAGCAGTGGAATCTATGTGGATCACTTTGTACGGTAAGCGACGTGATCGTGAAGCTTTTCCCATTGAAAAAACCACAGATTAGTGATATGCTCATATTTGAGCGTGTAGGTGCATATTCCGTAACAGAGGGAATTTATCTGTTCCTTAGCAGGCCGATGCCAAGAATTTATTTCTGGCAGAATAAAAGCCTGACCCTGGTGCGGGAAGCCGTGCATACGGACGAATTAAATTCAGAAAGAGAGGAAATGTAAAAATGGACAAATTAATTGAAATTCTTGAGGAGATTCAGCCAGACGCAGATTATGAGACATGCGAGACCCTGATCGATGATGGCATTCTGGATTCTTTTGCTATCTTATCTATTGTCAGCGAGCTTCAGGATGAGTTTGATATTACCATCACACCAGCGGATATTGTTCCAGAGAACTTTAACTCTGCAGCAGCACTCTGGGAAATGGTCTGCCGTCTGAAAGGCTGATCGGGAAAGGTTACATACATACGAGGGAGAGAAAAGGATGCAGAAGATAAGAAGACTGCTTGCAATCGGGGTTGCCAGTGCAATGGTTGTATGTACGGTACCTGTTCAGGCTGCGGAGTCTGCGGCAAATACAGCACAGGCTACTACAAATCCTGCCCAGTCTGCCACAAATACACCGCAGGATACCTCTGGTACAACACAGCCTCAGCAGCCGTCAGCTACAGTAAAGAAAATTGGCCTTGTAAAAGAAGGTACCAAATATGTTTACTATGATAAAAAGGGCAGGAAAGTAAAAAATAAATGGTTAACCATTAAGAAGAAACGCTATTATTTTAAAGCGGATGGAACTGCAGCTATCGGTGGAAATAAAATTGGAAAATATATTTATGTTTTTGACCTGCAGGGCAGGCTGATCAAGCCATCAAAGTCTAAAATCGTAACCGTTGGCAAAACATCATATTATGTCAATAAGAAAGGGCAGGCATATAAGGGATTTTTCAAAATTGGAAAACGCCTTTACAGAGGAGATTCAAAGGGGCGTCTTACGAAAAATAAAACCGTGTCCAATATTACCTTTAACAGTAAGGGATATGCGAACAATGATATAAATGCCAAGTTGAAAATGAAGCTGATGTCTATAATGTCTAAGATAACCACTCAGGGAATGAGCAAATCGAAGAAATTATATGCCTGTTGGCGATATCTCACCAGTGGCGGAAGATTTTATTATTCCACTTACTGGCCGGATTTTGATCAGGAAGGATGGCAACAGGCGCTTGCTTACCGTATGCTTACAAAAGGCTGCGGTGATTGCTATGCATTTGCATGTACTTTTGCAGCAATGGCAAAAGAATTGGGGTATAAACCATATGTAATTCTGGGAAGAGTACCTGGTACAAGAGATGGAGCGGCAGATGGTATGACCAGTCATGGATGGGTAATGATCGGTGGCAGATATTACGATCCGGAAGCCGAATTTGCCGGCTGGTATCGTGGAGTATATGGAAACAGCAGTTACGATATCAGACATACGGTTAGCCGCCGGATAAAATTCTGATGAAAAAAAGAAGAAAACATTCCGTGAAGGGAGTTTTCTTCTTTTTTATACGCTGAATTGTATATTCCTAACGAATGTAAATGACTGCTTATGCAAACCCATAAATGAAATCTGATTGCTTCACTCCTTTGATTTGCTTTATAGGGAATATATTATTTAGCAAGGAATGAAGTAAAAGACATATGCTTATCCATCCAGTCTCCTGCAATTCCAACTCCTTTTCCCATGGTAAAGGCAGCCACAACCGTACCGATTCCAAGTCCCTTAACATGTCCAAGGCCAAAACCTGTGAGAGCAGCTGTGACGATCAGACAAATCACATCGAAACTGATCTTGATCTTCGGATAGGTCACAGAAGTAATCTGGGATAATTCCCTTGGGAAAAGATCCGTTGGTACGATCGGCATTTTACAGCGGTTTGAGATTGCAATTCCGATGCAAATAAGAATATAACTTGCAATGAAATAAAAGACACGCCATCCAATCGCAGTAGGAAGGACGTTTATCCATAATTCATGTACATCAAGTAACTCGCCGAAAATGAAACCGACCACAAAGCTGAACAGATATTGTGTGACGAACTTTTTTCGCAGGATCATAAGTGTCAGAACCAGAAGACCCTGAAATATGTATGTCCAGGTTCCAAGGCTGACCTTTGGAAATACGCAGGAAAATGCGTAAGGAACGCTGGAAATGGCGGAAATTCCTGTGCCGGAATAAAGCATGAGAACAACGCCAAAGCTGTTAATGGTGACTGCAAGAAGAAGTGCAAGTTCTCCACGGAAAACAGGGAGAGATTTTTGGGTGGTTTTCGTATTCAAGTTAGAATGCCTCCTGTGGTGTTTGGTAATCGTTATATGTGAAACACAAATGTTCTATCTGGTGAGTAACTGTACTGGTTTGATAGAGTATTGGTCCACAAACGGTAATTATTATACTACGAATATATAAAAAAACAAATGTTATTTTAAGAGAAAAACAAATATGTTGTTAAAACAACAGAAATTAAGAATGCTTTATGGTATAGTTTTAACAGATTATGGAAAAATAAAATCATAGGAGGTTTTAACCATGGAAAAAATAAAAAATATCAGCAAAGCAGAAGTTCTGGTATTAAAGGATCAGGTAGCTTATCAGGAGGGACAGGTAGTAAGTCGTACTCTTGCCCAGAATAATGCAGTCAGTGTTACTCTTTTTTCTTTTGATAAAGGTGAAGAGATCAGTACACATGAATCCGGCGGAGACGCATTTGTAACCTGCCTGGATGGAGTAGGTGAGATTACCATCGACGGAGAGAAATATGAGCTGCACGAAGACGAATCCATTGTAATGCCAGCGAAACATCCTCATGCGGTTATGGGAAAAGAAAGATTCAAAATGCTGCTGGTAGTTATTTTCTGAAAAATATTATCATGTAAAATGGTTGTAATTCATTCTGAATTAGTGTATACTAACCAACATAGTTAGGAATAGCTAACCTAACGGTGTAAATCATTTGGACTCCTGGTTATGACAGAAAGACCGCTGTCATAAAGCTTTAGAGCTTTTTAAATTGACTCTGAAGTTTCCAGGGGTTCTTTGAAAAATGAAAGGAGTATACATATTATGGATTACTTGGAAATTGAGAAAGTCATTGGAAGAGAGATTATGGATTCCAGAGGAAATCCTACCGTAGAAGCAGAGGTTTATCTGGTTGATGGTACCATTGGCAGAGGAGCTGCTCCAAGTGGGGGCTTCTACAGGTGAATTTGAAGCTCTGGAGCTTCGTGATAATGATAAGAACAGATATCTTGGAAAAGGTGTTACAAAAGCAGTGGAGAACATTAATACCTCCATTAACGATGTAATTTCAGGAATGGATGCGTCTGACATTTATGCAATCGACAAAGCCATGATCAAAGCAGACGGAACCAAAGATAAATCAAATTTTGGTGCAAATGCTATTTTAGGTGTTTCTATTGCTTGCTGCCGCGCTGCTGCAACTTCTCTTGATATTCCGTTGTATCGCTTCCTTGGCGGTATTTCAGGGAATCGTATGCCTGTTCCAATGATGAATATAGTAAATGGTGGCTGCCATGCGCTTTCTTCCGGGCTTGATGTGCAGGAATTTATGATTATGCCTGTTGGGGCACCAAGCTTCAAAGAATGCCTGAGATGGTGTGCAGAAGTTTTCCATGCGCTGGCAGCGATTCTGAAATCAAGAGGACTTGCGACTTCTGTTGGTGATGAGGGTGGATTTGCTCCAGCTTTGAAATCTGACGAAGAAGCAATCGAGACAATTCTCGAAGCAGTTAAAAATGCTGGCTATGAGCCGGGAAAAGATTTTATGATCGCGATGGATGCAGCTTCTTCAGAATGGAAAACCGGTAAACTTGGCGAGTACAAGCTTCCGAAGGCGGGTACTGTTTACACATCTGATGAGCTGATTGACCATTGGAAAAAACTGGTTGATAAATATCCGATCATTTCTATTGAGGATGCTCTTGATGAGGAAGACTGGGAAGGCTGGAAGAAGCTTACAAAAGAGTTGGGAGATAAGGTACAGCTTGTAGGTGACGATCTGTTTGTAACAAATACAGAGAGACTTTCCAAGGGTATTTCTCTTGGATGCGGAAATTCTATTCTGATTAAATTAAATCAGATTGGTTCTGTATCTGAAACTCTCGAGGCGATCAAGATGGCACATAAGGCCGGATATACTGCAATTTCTTCCCATCGTTCCGGCGAAACAGAGGATACTACAATTGCAGATCTTGCAGTAGCATTAAATACTTGCCAGATTAAGACTGGTGCTCCGTCCAGAACAGAGCGTGTAGCAAAATACAATCAGCTGCTCCGTATTGAAGAAGAGCTTGGTGAGGCAGCAGTTTACCCGGGAATGGGTGCATTTAACGTAAAACGATAATCCTTAATAATAAAAGTATCCCCTGCCCGGAAAGAAAAATAGCTTTCCGGACAGGGGATATTTACGTGATAGAGGTCTTTAGACAGGTGCCTATACTCATTGCAAGAAGTTTATATTTTATTACAAGAACACATACTTCAAAATAAAGATAATCGCCAGCGCATACATCAGTGCGCTGATTTTTTTCTCCTTCGCTTTACCAGTGCAGACATTGATCACAACGTAAGAGATAACCCCAAGTGCAATGCCTTCTGAGATACTGTAAAGGAATGGCATTGCAATGATAGCGATAAATGCTGGGATTGCTTCCGTGTAATCGCTGAAGTCGATTTTCGTAACAGAGGAAAGCATTAAAAATCCAACCACGATCAGAGCCGGAGCTGTCGCAAAGGACGGAATAGCCAGGAAGATCGGGGAAAGGAACAGGGAGAGCGCAAACAAAACCGCAGAAACCAGGGAAGTAAGACCGGTACGTCCTCCCTCTGCAACACCGGAAGCACTTTCCACGAATGTGGTAACTGTAGAAGTACCGCACATAGCGCCTACTGTAGTGCCTACAGCGTCAGAAAGAAGTGCACCTTTGATCTTCGGCAGCTTGCCGTCTTTGTCCAGCATATCCGCCTTGGAAGCAACACCGATCAGAGTTCCGAGAGTATCGAACATATCCACGAATAAGAACGCAAACATGATAACGATAAAATCAAGTGAAAAGACTCCTGAGAAATCCATCTTCATAAAAGTAGGTGCCATGCTCGGTACGGAAATACCTTTGGAGAAATCTGGGAGAAGGCTATAGAAGCCAGCTTCCGGATCAGGTACGTAAATTCCCAGGAACTGACAGATGATACCAAGTCCCCATGTGATCAGAATACCCCACAGAATACCGCCCTTTACATTTTTGACAAGGAGAATACCTGTGATCAGGACTCCCAGAAGGGCGAGGAGAACGGTAATTCCAACGGAATGGAAGCTTCCATCATTCATGGAGCTCTTGAAAGAGAACATGCTTACCAGGGTGGAATCGTTGTTTACCACGATCTTTGCATTCTGCAGTCCGATAAAGGCGATGAAAAGTCCGATTCCAACAGAAACAGCATGCTTCAGTGTCATAGGAATGGAGTTGAAAATAGCTTCACGCACATTGGTAAGGGAAAACAGGATAAAAATAATACCTTCTGCAAATACAGCTACCAGAGCCTGTTCCCAGGAGTATCCCATGCCGAGGACCACTGTATATGCAAAATAGGCATTCAGTCCCATTCCAGGTGCCAGGACAAATGGGTAATTGGATAACAATGCCATCAGGCAGGTTGCGATGAAGGATGCAAGGGCAGTGGCAGTAAAGACTGCACCGCGGTCCATTCCGGCAGCGGAAAGGATGTTCGGGTTGACGGCAAGAATGTAGGCCATGGTCATAAATGTGGTAATACCAGCCATAACCTCCGTCTTTACGTCAGTGTGGTTTTCCTTCAGGTGAAAAAGTTTTTCAAGGTTCATAAATGTTCCCCCTTCTTTTTAGCACGTATGTGCTGTATTTTATTTTTACAGGACGTAATTACTGCTTTCCTGTAATTCTCATGAATAACGTTGATCATATATCTTTGAAAATCGGTTCCGCTGCGCTTTTGGCACTCACGCAATCGCTGGCTGTTACATCTTCGTGTGCTTATTAATATATTTGGCCTTATATTTAGAATACACGATTGTCTGATCTTTATACAGACCATAATATCCGGAAGCAGCATAGCTGATAGACACGGCAATAAGATAGAAGGATACGCCTTTAAATCCAAACATCTCAAATGCGATCAGGATGGAAGTAATCGGACAGTTTGTCACGCCACAGAAAACAGAAGCCATTCCACAGGCGGCACAAAGGGATGGGGAAAGCCCCACCAGCTGTCCCACCATACAGCCAAAAGTAGCACCTACGCAGAAAGAAGGTACGATCTCACCACCACGGAAGCCGGCCCGCATGGTAAGGGCGGTGAGAATCATTTTCCAGAAGAATGCCATATAATCAGTTTTGCCAGTTTCCACTGCTTTTTCAATCAATTCAGCACCTGCGCCCATGTAATCGCTGGTTTCGAGAAGCAATGTGAGCACGATCACCAGAACTGCGCCGACCACCACGCGGAGATATTTATTTGGGAAAAACCTGCCGTACAATCTGGCAGTTTCATTCAGGATAATGCAAAATACAATGCTGATCACTGCACAGCCAAGGGCGACTATACCCATTTTGAGTCCTGTTTCCAGGGAGAGTGCAGGAATATTTACCACATGGAAGGCTTCTGGTGTAACTCCCATACCTGCTGCGAACTGTGAGGCAATCAAAGAAGCAATCATACAGGGCATAAGCGCCGTGTAATACATAACGCCTACACTGACAACTTCCATGGAAAAAACAGCTGCAGCCATTGGTGTGCCAAACAATGCTGAGAACGCTGCGCTCATACCACACATCACGATCACGTGACGGTCTTCTTCATCCAGATGAATCCATCTCCCAAGAAGGTTGGCGATGCTTCCTCCTAACTGGATGGCAGCGCCCTCACGGCCGGCAGAGCCGCCTGTCAGGTGGGTGAGTGCAGTGGAAATAAAGATCAACGGCCCGGATCTCCACGGCACATCATCCTGGGAGCGGACTGTGGAAAGCACCTGATTGGTACCGCCATCGTCTTTGCCAAATTCATCATACAAAAATACAATGCAAAGGCCTGACAGTGGAAGCAGGTAAAACATCCATTGATTTGCCTTACGGCAGCTGGTCACAGCAGTTAGTACAAAGGAAAACAGGGTGCTGAAAGCACCTGCGATACACCCAACAACTACTGCAAGAAACAGCCATTTAAACAGGTTTCCCATGTCACGTCTGATCGCCCCTGAATAATAATGTAATTTATCCTCCGGAGTTTGTCTGTTGTCTTTTTCCATAATTCTTTTTCTTCCCCTCATTTGAAAAGCTGGAATATTGTCGAATATTGCCAGACTTTTTTCTTACATAAACCTGAAATTTTGTGTATTTTCATTATACTATATGCATTCGGAAAATGCGACAATTTTTTTTGGAACATCAAAAATTGTCTATAAATTCAAAGCAGATCGTGAAATGCAAACATAATTTATTATAAACTTTTATTATGCGGGGGAAATGATGGGGAACTCTTTTTATACCGGGAAGGGGATTGGTGTGTGTATCCTGGATACCGGAATTTATGAGCATATAGATTTTGCAGGCAGAATATGGGCATTCTATGATTTCCTTGATTTCAAACGGCGTCCTTATGATGATAATGGACATGGAACCCATGTGGCCGGGCTTGTGGCGGGAGACGGAACAGCGTCTATGGGAAGATACAGGGGAGCGGCACCTGGCTGCGGGATCATAGCGCTAAAGGTGCTTGACCGTTATGGAAATGGAAGCCAGGAAGATGTCCTTAGGGCAATCCGCTGGATACGGGAATACAGACAACAATACCGGATAAGGGTGGTGAATATTTCTGTAGGAACTACATGCAATTCCAGGAAAGATCACGCAAGGCTTCTGGAAAGTGTAGAACAGCTTTGGGATGAAGGCATGGTCATTGTTACTGCGGCAGGGAACCAGGGGCCAAGACCTGGGAGTATTACAGCGCCAGGAAGCAGTAAAAAGGTGATCACAGTGGGCTCCAGTGACCTTATGGAAGGGAGAAGTGCTATTTCCGGCAGGGGTCCCACGGCAGAATGTGTATGCAAACCGGACATTGTAGCCCCTGGAAATAAGATTATGTCATGTATGCCAGGAAAGCCATATTCTTACGGCATCAAAAGCGGAACATCCATGTCTACGCCATTGGTAACAGGAGCCATTGCCTGTGTCCTTGAGAAAAATCCGGCACTTACCAATGCCGGGATCAAAATGCTTCTGATGAACAGTGCAGATGACATGGGGCTGCCGAGAAACCAGCAGGGATGGGGGAAATTTAATAGAAAGAGATTCTTAGAAATGGCAGACCATTATCATAAAACATAAGGTTTGCCGGCAAACACTTTGATAATTAACTAACACTTTACAGTATTAAAGAAAAAGCACTTGACGTTACCTGTTTAATTGAGTAAAATGGACTGCAAGAGTTTCAAACAATGAGGAGGAAATATCTATGGAAAACAGACGTGTTTCAATGAACCGCCAGACAAATCTGCTTCAGTTAGAGGAGCACATGTATCCACTTGTGGATGTTGCTACTCCCAATGTATTCCGAAATCTTTTTCCATATTCTGAGGTACCGAAGATTGCATTCAACGACAGGGTCGTTCCACATCATATGCCAGATGATATCTGGATCACCGATACCACATTCCGTGACGGTCAGCAGTCACGGGCACCGTACAGCACCGAGCAGATCGTAAGGATTTATGATTACCTGCATAAGCTGGGCGGCCCGGAGGGAAGAATCCGTGCTTCTGAATTTTTCCTTTACAGCAAAAAGGATCGTGACGCTGTTGAGAAATGTATGGAGAGAGGTTATGAGTTCCCAGAGGTTACCAGCTGGATCCGTGCCAATAAGAAGGATTTCCAGCTTGTCCGTGATATGGGAATGCAGGAGACCGGTATCCTGGTAAGCTGTTCTGATTATCATATTTTTTATAAAATGAAAATGACACGTAAGCAGGCAATGGAGCATTATCTTAGCATTGTAAAAGAGTGCCTGGAAATTGGTGTTTCCGTCCGCTGCCATCTGGAGGATATCACAAGAGCAGATATTTACGGTTATGTTATTCCGTTCTGTCTGGAGCTTATGAAGCTGCGTCAGCAGTATGGTATTCCGATCAAAGTGCGCTGCTGTGATACCATGGGATATGGTGTCAACTATCCTGGTGCCGTGATCCCACGTTCTGTACCTGGTATCATTTATGGTATAATGGTTCATGCTGGTGTTCCATCAGAGCTGATCGAGTGGCACGGCCACAATGATTTCTACAAAGCAGTCAGCAACTCCACAACAGCATGGCTTTATGGTGCATGTGGTGTCAATACTTCTTTGTTTGGTATTGGAGAGCGTACCGGAAATACGCCTCTTGAGGCAATGGTATTTGAGTATGCACAGCTCCGTGGAAACCTTGGAGGTATGGATACCACAGTTATCACAGAACTTGCAGAGTACTATGAGAAGGAGATCGGCTATCACATTCCAGAGAGGACACCATTTGTTGGCAAGAACTTCAATGTAACCAGAGCGGGTATCCACGCTGATGGACTTCTGAAAAATGAAGAGATCTATAATGTATTTGACACAGAGAAATTCCTGAGCCGTCCTGCAGAGGTGGCTGTTTCCAATACTTCCGGAGCTGCTGGAATCGCACACTGGATCGACTGCCATTACCGTCTGAAAGGGGAAGCGAAGATTGACAAAAACAGTGAGCTTGTGAAGATGGTCAAAGCATGGGTAGACCAGCAGTACGAAGAGGGTCGTGTAACCGTTCTTTGTGATGAAGAGCTGGAAACCATAATCGGAGAGACCTGCCAGCGTCTTGGTATAACCTTGAAATAACAGATAACCGGATGAGATAAAGGTTGGCTGTGTATAATTACGATAATTTAGTACTAGGAGGAAATAATGGGTAAAATTCAAATGCAGACCCCTCTTGTTGAAATGGATGGGGACGAAATGACCAGAATTCTGTGGCAGATGATCAAGGATGAGCTTCTTCTTCCTTTTATTGATCTGAAAACAGAATATTATGATCTTGGACTGGAATACAGAAACGAGACAGATGATCAGGTGACCATAGATGCTGCTGAGGCCACAAAGAAATACAAAGTTGCGGTAAAATGTGCCACTATCACACCGAACAATGCCAGAATGTCCGAGTATAATTTGAAGAAAATGTACAAAAGCCCCAATGGAACCATCCGTGCCATTCTGGATGGAACTGTTTTCCGTGCCCCGATCGTGGTAAAGGGAATCGAGCCATGTGTAAAGAATTGGAAGAAACCGATCACTATTGCCCGTCATGCGTATGGGGATGTATATAAGAATACAGAAATGTATATTGATAAGCCTGGAGATGCCATGCTGGTATTTAAGGGGGCAGATGGAGAAGAGAGAAGTGAGCTGATCCATCATTTTGACACACCAGGTGTGATTCAGGGCGTTCATAATCTGGATAAATCCATCACAAGCTTTGCGAGATGCTGTTTTAACTATGCCTTAGATACCAGACAGGATCTGTGGTTTGGCGGTAAGGATACCATTTCCAAAACATACGATGGCAAATTCAAAGAAATTTTCCACACCATTTACGAAAATGAATTTAAGGAGAAATTCGAGGCAACAGGCATTACCTTCTTCTATAGCCTGATCGATGATGTTGTTGCCCGTGTAATGAAGGCAGAGGGAGGATTTATCTGGGGCTGCAAGAACTATGACGGAGATGTTATGAGTGACATGATTTCTTCCGCATTTGGGTCCCTGGCTATGATGACTTCTGTACTGGTTTCCCCGGATGGATATTATGAGTATGAGGCTGCACACGGAACCGTTCAGAGACATTATTACCGTCATCTGAAAGGGGAGGAAACTTCTACCAATTCAGTTGCCACTATTTTTGCATGGACAGGAGCTTTGAGAAAACGTGGTGAACTGGATAAGAACCAGGAACTTATGGAGTTTGCAGATAAGCTTGAGAAAGCGACCCTTTCCGTTATCGAAGGTGGACAGATGACAAAAGACCTGGCATTGATCACAACTCTGAAGGATGTGAAAGTCCTGAACAGCCGTGATTTTATTCTTGCAATCCGTGAAAAGCTTGAGACGATGTAAGAGCAAAATGTTAAATTTGTTATAATATGACCGCAAAATAGTAAAAAAGAAGCGGATTTCCGAAATGAAATATGTTTTCGGAAATCTGCTTCTTTTTATATTTGAAGCTGGCTTTTATACAACAAATGAAATGGAAATGTCAGGAAAACGGTTCCTTATGCCAGCTCCTCCCACTTCTCATAAAGCCCCTCCAGCTCCTCTGCGATGGCAGCCTTTTCCCTGCTAAGCCGGGTGCACTCTGCCACATTGGTACACACATCCGGAAGAACCATGGTCTCATCGATTTCTTTGTCTCTTGTTTCCAGCTCTTCGATCCGAGCTTCTACTTTCTTCAGTTCATTTTCCCTTTTTCTCTTCTGGGCCTGTTCTTCTTTTTGCTGCTGCCAGGTGAGTTTGGTCTCAGAAGCTTCTTTCACTTCTTCGGGGGCTGCTTCCTGGGCAGGAGCGTAGATCTGGGTCATTTCATCTTTCTTTTCCAGATAATAATCGTAATCGCCAATGTAATTTACGATGGCCTGATTGGTCAGATCCATGATCCTTGTGGCTGTCTGGTTAATGAAATAACGGTCATGGGATACATACAGAACCGTTCCGGTATAACTGTTCAGGGCCTCTTCCAGAATCTCCTTGGAAGCGATGTCCAGATGGTTGGTAGGTTCGTCCAGGATCAGAAAATTCGCTTCGGAGAGCATCAGCTTGGCAAGGGAAACACGGCCACGTTCACCACCGGAT
>JAQXQS010000218.1 GCA_029101305.1 Clostridia bacterium
AATCTGCTTCGCAATATCTCTTGCGAGAAGTACCATCTCAGAATCGTTCACATGCTCAGGAACTACCATAACACGAATTTCTCTACCAGCCTGGATTGCGAAGGATTTCTCAACACCCTTGAACTGGTTTGTGATATCCTCAAGCTGTTTCAGCCTGTTGGTATAAGTCTCCAGAGTCTCTCTTCTGGCACCTGGCCGTGCTGCGGAAATTGCATCTGCTGCCTGTACGATACATGCAATAAGACTCTCTGGCTCCACATCGCCGTGATGGGCTGCTACCGCATTGATCACAAGCGGTGATTCCTTATATTTCTTACAAAGATTTACACCGATTTCAATATGGGATCCCTCAACTTCATGGTCAATAGATTTACCGATATCATGAAGCAGACCTGCACGTTTCGCCATGCGTACACCTACACCAATCTCACCAGCAAGCAGACCTGAAAGCTGTGCAACCTCAATGGAATGTTTCAATGCATTCTGTCCATAGCTTGAACGGAACTTCATACGTCCAAGAAGCTTCAAAAGTTCTGGATGAATGCCATGAACTCCAACGTCCATAGCTGCATTCTCACCATCCTCGCGGATCTGAGTCTCAACTTCTTTCTGTGCCTTTTCAACCATTTCTTCGATTCTGGCTGGATGGATACGTCCATCTACAATCAGTTTCTCAAGTGCTACTCTTGCCACTTCACGTCTGATAGGATCGAATGATGAAAGAACCACTGCTTCCGGAGTATCATCAATGATAAGGTCTACACCCGTCAAAGTCTCCATTGTACGGATATTACGGCCTTCACGTCCGATAATACGTCCCTTCATCTCATCACTTGGAAGCTGCACTACGGAAATAGTAGTCTCAGCAACATGGTCTACTGCACATTTCTGAATGGCATTTACCACATATTCCTTGGCTTTCTTTCCTGCTTCTTCCTTCGCCTGGCTCTCAAGCTCTTTGTAAAGTCTGGCAACATCAACTTTCACATCGTCTTCCACAGATCTGAGCAATTCTTCTTTTGCCTGTTCGGAGGTCAGACCGGAAACACGTTCCAGTTCCTGTACTCCTTTCAGTTCGAGTTCATCTACTCTCTTTTCTTTCTTCTGTAATTCAGCAAATCTCGCTGTGCACTCTGCCTCGCGCTTTTCAACTGCTTCCGCTTTCTTATCGACGGTTTCTTCCTTCGCTAAGACACGCTTCTCATATTTCTGCAGTTCATTTCTACGTTCCTTGGTTTCTTTCTCCAGTTCATTTTTGGTACGGAGAGATTCTTCCTTTACTTCCAATAAAGTTTCACGTTTCTTTGTTTCGGCCGTTTTTAAGGCTTCATCAATGATGCGTCTGGCCTTTTCTTCAGCTGACCCAATCGTTTCTGCGTCTTTCTTAACCTTATTATCCACAGAAACTTTACTAGTAATAGGAACTGCAATCAGTAGAGTGGCTACTACAGCGACAACTGCAACAATAATTATTGTTGTCACAGGAGCACCTCCTCAATATTTAGTTTTCATTGTGCAATCACAACAATACAAGTTTATCTTTTTTTTATAATTATGTCAAGTTTTTCTACTCAAAAACACAATTTTAATTTCATCACGCTAGAGCGTGCCCCCAAAAAGCTTTCTGCAAGATGTGCGTCACAATTTGTGGGAGATTTTGTCCGATTGAGGGAGGCGTAGCGGGCTACGCTGACTGAAAGAGGGCAAAATATACCGCAAAGTGGGGCATGCAGATTGCAGGAATGATTTTTCAATCCCAAAATAAAAATTCAGAAATTGCGCTCACAAGTGATCTGCATTTCACCCAACACATGGGAAATATCCCCGTAGGAAAATCCCCTCCGTAGAAGAAATTCCTGGAGTCTTCGCATCCCTTTCTCATCTAATACAGTATCTGGCTGGCACTTCTTCTCTACTGTTGCACGAAGGACTGCCAGTTCATCTGGCTCCTCCACCTCAGCTGCTTCTTCCCAAGCCGCAAGGGCCGTCTCTCTGTCAATTCCCTTTCCAGCCAGTTCCTGAAGGATTTTCTGGCGGCTCTTAGAGCCCATACGAAAAGAAATGTAATTCATAGCATATCTATGATCATTCAGATACCCATAGGAACGCACATAGTTCATGGCGTCCTCAATAGCTTCCAAGGAAAAGCCCGCCTGACGCAACCGGTCAGACAGGCCTTTCTCTGTACGGTCCATATGTTCTAACAGAAGCATCGCCTTTCTTCTGGCATTCTTCTGCTCTTCAGGTGTAACCGCCATATTTTATTCCTCTTCAGCCGGAGTGTCTGTTACCGGTAATTCTTCTCCTGACTGCTCTGGTTTCACCGTTTTTTCCTTGGAAGATGTTTTCGCAGATTTCGTATCCTGCTGTTCTTCTTCCTCTCCTGGAAGGAGATGGTAATGAATTCGCACTTTACGCTCGATTTCATCACAGATATCCGGATGCTCCTTCAGGAATAACTTGGCATTCTCACGGCCCTGGCCAATCTTATTTCCCTCGTATGCATACCAGGCGCCACTCTTATTCACAATGGAATTCTCTGCTGCCAGATCAAGAATATCTCCCTCCTTGGAAATACCCGTACCAAACATAATATCAAACTCAGCCTGCTTAAATGGCGGAGCAACTTTATTCTTAACCACCTTGATCCTGGTATGGTTACCAACCATCTCGCCGCCCTGTTTCAGGGTCTCTACGCGACGTACATCAAGACGCACAGAGGAATAGAACTTAAGGGCACGTCCACCTGTAGTCGTCTCTGGATTACCAAACATAACACCAACCTTCTCACGAAGCTGGTTGATAAAGATCACAACACAGTTAGACTTACTGATAATGGCTGTCAGCTTACGAAGTGCCTGTGACATAAGACGTGCCTGCAGACCAACATGGCTGTCTCCCATATCACCATCAATCTCAGCCTTCGGAACCAGCGCTGCAACAGAGTCAACGATGATAATGTCAACAGCACCTGAACGTACCATGGTCTCTGCTATCTCAAGAGCCTGCTCCCCATTATCCGGCTGGGAAATATAAAGGTTATCAATATCTACACCGATATTCTTGGCATATACCGGATCCAGAGCATGCTCTGCATCAATAAAACCAGCGATTCCACCACGCTTCTGTACCTCAGCTACCATATGTAAAGCAACGGTAGTCTTACCACTGGATTCTGGTCCGTAGATCTCTACAATACGTCCCTTCGGCACACCGCCTACTCCAAGTGCAATGTCAAGGCTGAGGGAACCGGTAGGAACTGTCTCAACCTGCATATTGGCACTGGATTCTCCAAGCTTCATTACAGAGCCCTTACCATACTGCTTCTCAATCTGTCCAAGGGCTGCTTCCAGCGCCTTTTTCTTCTCTTCATTTATCATAATCTCAGATCTCCTTATTCTTCATAATCTGTACAATCCACAGGAAGTCCTGCAAACAGTTACATAAATTGGACTGTATCATTCTCTCACTTGTCTAAATGCGAACCTATGTTCGTTTCTTTCTGTTGTAATAGTATCTTAAATCTGCTTACTTGTCAAGCCCCTACTCACCATATAAATATTATTTTATCCAATGGAAGCTTCCCGGAATACGGGTGTGAAATTCTTATGTGGGCCGGAAAGGAACCTCCGGCAACCCGAAATGAATCATCTGTAAATTCTTCTCTTACTTTTCTGTCAGTAATTTTACTATATAGCAAAACATCCGAAATTACAAGGATTATTTACAATATCTGTAATTCCGGATGTTCTGGCATTGCTATACTTATCCCTGGCTCAGCACACTTCTTACATGCTCCACTTCTTCCCTTGTAGCCTGGGCTGCCGGCACATAGTATCCCCTGGCACGGGCAATCTGGTAAATTTCCTCCTGGGACATCTCACACTGGTTTCTCATCTGCTTTAACGTCTGCTTCAGCTGAGGATTCTCTGTCTGCGGGATCATTTCCCCATAACGTGTCAGTTCACCGTTAATTCCCGCAAGAGTATCTGCTACCATAACTTTCTCATTCATCCGGGCCACCTCCTACTGTAAATACTGCATCAGCTGGTTTTTGCTGTCTACAGCTGACTGTGCTGACTTCTGGAAAAACTGCTTCACCTGGGCATCTGTAGCCTGCTTCGCATATTCATCCATTTTACAGTGAGTGGTGTCAAATCCACCGATCAAATGGCGCAAATTCTGTAAATCCAGTTCTGAAATTTGGTTCATATAACCTGCCTCCTGTTTATCATTTTCCATTAACATATCCGTTTACGCAAAATACAGGAGAAATAAATTTCCCCTGTATCCTGAACCGGACACCTTACAAGAAGCAGTATGCCCGCATTTTTCTCTTATTATGTATTTAATTGCAATTACCCACAGGTAATACTTCGCTGTATAAAATCGCAGACTTTATTCTCCGATCAGCCAGTTATACATTTCTTCATACTGGCACGCAGAATTGCCCCATGAGAAATCCTTCGCCATCGCGCGGTCTACCATCTTATTCCACTCACGCTTTTTATCATAGTAAATATGCTCTGCATAGCGGATCGTGGAAAGCATCTCATGCGCATTGTAATTGCTGAAAGAAAATCCGGTTCCAGTGCCTTCAAATTCATTGTAAGGCTCTACAGTATCCTTCAGACCGCCGGTCTCCCTGACGATCGGAAGTGTACCGTAACGAAGGCTCATCAGCTGGCTCAGGCCGCATGGCTCAAACAGGGACGGCATAAGGAACGCGTCAGAAGCTGCATAAATTCTGTGAGACATACTCTCGTCATAATAAATCTGTGCAGAAACTTTGCCATGATATTTCCAGTCAAAATGACGGAACATATTCTCATAGCGTTCATCCCCTGTACCAAGAGCTACGATCTGAACGGAATCCTGGCAAAGCTCATCCATGATATACGCGATCAGGTCAAATCCCTTCTGGTCTGTCAGACGGGAAACAATACCGATCATCATGGCCTTCGGATCCTGCTCAAGACCTAAATCCTTCTGAAGCTGAATCTTGTTCTTCACCTTCTCCTTACGGAAGGTAGTTGCATTATAACGGGCAGTCAGATTGTTGTCTGTCTCCGGATTGAAATCGTTATAGTCGATGCCATTTACAATTCCTCTCAGGCTGTTGGAACGTGCACGAAGCAATCCGTCAAGGCCCTCTCCGTAGAACGGTGTCTTAATCTCATCGGCATACGTATTACTTACAGTTGTAACTGCATCTGCAAAAACGATACCACCTTTCAGGAAGTTACCGTCCTTGTAGGCTTCCAGCTTATCCGGTGTAAAGTAATAGTCTGAAAGTCCGGTAAGCTCCTTGATCGTCTTCACATCGTACACTCCCTGGAATTTCAGGTTATGTATGGTCATGATCGTCTTGATTCCCCAGAAGAACTGATTCTGCTGGAAGCTGTCATGAAGATAAACAGGAACCAGTCCGGTCTGCCAGTCATGGCAATGGATAATGTCCGGACGGAAACCGATCACAGGAAGTACAGAAAGCACTGCCTTGGAGAAGAATGCAAATTTCTCCAGATCCCATGGTGCACTGTCATATGGCTTCGGACCACTGAAATAGTATTCATTATCAATAAAATAAAACTGGATGCCATCATACTCCATCTGAAGAACGCCTACATAGCAGTTCTTATATCCCAGACCCATATAGAAGTGTGTGACATATTCCATTTTATCCTTCCATTCCTGTTTCATGCAGGCATATTTCGGTAAAATCACGCGAATGTCAAAATAGCGTTTATCAAAGCATTTCGGCAGTGAACCAGCTACGTCGGCCAGACCTCCGGTCTTAATAAAAGGTACTGCTTCTGATGTTGCAAAAAGAATTCTTTTCATTCAAAAAACCCTCCTTAGTAATAGCGCATAGCTTCTTATAATTTCTATTATACCCTATATTTTTCCTATTGGAAAGAACGATTTTTATATTCCAGCCGGATTTTATCTGCGATCAGAGCAATAAATTCAGAATTTGTAGGTTTTCCCTTCCCATTACTTACTGTATAGCCAAATAGCTGGTCAATGGTATCCATTTTACCACGGCTCCATGCTACTTCGATTGCGTGACGGATAGCACGTTCCACACGGCTGGGTGTGGTCTGAT
>JAQXQS010000219.1 GCA_029101305.1 Clostridia bacterium
TCACCGCCGTGCGGAGCAACGTTCCGGCAAGCTAATGACTAACTACGACTAAGACGCTCAGGAGAGCCTTCGCGCCTAAGTCTCCGTAAGTCATGGATCTCGCCTCCACTAAAACCGCTACTGAAATGCACGGCTACGTGAATATACATTACCAGACCGCTGGTTATCGACAACTGCAACTAACCAAACAGGAGTTTATCGGCTGGAATACAAGCATCGCACAGCTATTAATTGTAGTGGGGCACTTTCAGTTACCAGTTACTCACGACTGAAAGCAATTAGTTCTATCCAGTTCACAGCAGTTGGACAACTGTTATTGCCTAGCGGGCCATTTCAGGTGCGCCCTTAGCGAAGGTGAAATCCACTGCTTACGGAGACTTAGGCGCGAGGGCTCTCCCGAGCGTCTTAGTCGTAGTTAGCAGTTAGTTCGCCGTAGCGTTGCACCGGCCCGCGGTAATAACAATTGTCCAACTGCGTCCGATTTCGACAAACTACAATCCTTAAGTGTTTTCAGCACACAAAATAGCAAATTAATGTATAACAGAGCGATCCTCGTACAATGTAAAAGAGCCTTCCGAAAGATATCTTATAACTTTCAGAAAGCCCTTTCTCACTTTATTTCCTATTTTAATTTATTATATATTTTCAGCAGGCATACAGCTTCACAATATTTTTCAGATTCTCCACCACATAATCCATGCCCTCTACGGTAATGTGTTCGCATGGACCATGGAATGCGTAGCCGCCAGTTCCAAGATTCGGGCAGGGAAGTCCCATGAAGGAAAGGCGGGCGCCATCAGTACCGCCACGGATTGCTACCTCTATGGGATTCAATCCGGACTGATGTACCGCTTTCTTGGCATTCTCAATCAGGTGCATGCAAGGCTCGATTTTCTCCTTCATATTGCGATACTGCTCTTTAATCGTAAGAGTTACAGTGCCCTCACCATATTTCTCATTGAGAAGCTTCGCGATGTGTTTCATCATCTCCTGGCGGCAGGCAAACATGGCACTGTCATGATCGCGGATAATATAGTCAAGACTCGCACTTGTCACATCTCCGCTCATTTCACAGAGGTGGAAAAATCCCTCGTACCCTTCTGTGTTCGTCGGAGTGTCTCCCGCCGGAAGCATACTGTTAAACTCCATGGCAACCAGCGCCGCATTGATCATAGTATTTTTGCTGCTGCCCGGGTGTACGGAAAATCCCTTGATTTTCACTTTTGCACTGGCTGCATTAAAATTCTCATATTCGATTTCGTTCTCGGCTCCGCCGTCTACGGTATAGGCAAAATCGGCGCCAAAGCCCTCTACGTCGAAGAAATCTGCTCCGCATCCCACTTCTTCATCCGGAGTAAAGCCAATGCAGATTTTTCCATGGGGAATATTCTCCTCTATGATCTGCTCTGCCATAGTCATGATCTCAGCGATACCCGCTTTATCATCTGCACCAAGAAGGGTGGTTCCGTCTGTGGTGATCAAGGTTCTTCCCTTCAAATCTGCCAGATGTGGAAAATCTTTCAAGGTAAGTGCGTATTCACTTTCTCCAAGCTTTACATCCTGTCCGTTATAATCCGGAATAAGCTGTGGGTTTACATTCTCACCAGAGAAGTCCGGTGCGGTATCCATGTGGGAAATAAATCCAATGGCAGGCTTACCCTCAAGACCTTCTGTCGCCGGAATTACACCGTACACATAGCATTTGTCGTCAATGCGTACATTCCGGACTCCAATCTTTTTTAGTTCTTTGGCCAGCTGATTACCAAGATCAAACTGACGCATGGTAGACGGTACCGTCTCCTGCTCATCCTTACTTGTTGTATATACTTTTACATAATTAAGTAAACGCTCATATGCACGCATTTTTGCTTCTCCTTTTCGTTACAAATTTAGTATGAAAGTCCTGTGCGGCAGCCATGGATCCAGCATGTTTGCATGTTTGCATGTTGGATTTATGGGTATCGCACAGGCTAGACTGTATGAGTAAGTAGGGCAATAGCCCGGATTACGAATACAGTGGTTGATTGCGGGAGTGCCAACGGCGCGGAGCAATCGACTTTCATTCATGGTGATGTCTGCGTAGGCAGACATGTCCGTTTAGTATGAAAGCAAGCTTTTATAGCTCCTCCAGCTTCTCCAGTTCCCCGCCAAATGAGGTATCCATACATTCTTCAAAAGCTGCCTCTTTTTTCATTTTCTCAAGTGCCATTCCAGCCTTCTTTACATTCTGCACCGTTCCGGCACCTGCTATACATCCACCTGGACAGGCCATGCCCTCAAGCAGATATCCATTGTATTTTCCAGCTTTGGCAGCCATCATCATCTTCTTGCATTCCTGAAGTCCATTGGCGCTGACTACCTTCACTTCACGCTCCGGATCCATTCGCTTCACTGCTTTCACCACAGCTGCTGCCACGCCGCCGCTTGCTGCGAAACCGCGGCCGTCACTGCTGGCCTGGCTAAGTGGCTCTTCTTCCGGAATGCTTCCGAAATCAACACCCTTCGCCTCAAACATTCCCTGTACTTCTTCAAAGGTCAGCACAAAGTCCACATAGCTGCGGACAGATTTCCGGCTCGCTTCCAGCTTCTTGGCTGCACACGGTCCTACAAAAACGATCTTGCAGTCCGGCTCTTCCTGCTTCAGAAGACGGGCTGTGAGGACCATAGGTGTCAGTGCCATAGAAATGCAGTTTGCATACTGTGGGAACATTTTCTTCGCCATCACAGACCAGGCCGGGCAACAGGAGGTTCCCATAAATGGAATCTTCTCTGGCACTTCTTCCATGAAATCCTTCGCTTCCTCGATTGTACAAAGGTCTGCTCCAACAGCTACTTCTTTAATATCTGTAAAGCCAAGTGCCTTAAAAGCTCCACGGAGCTGGGTATTTTTCAGATCCGGCTCAAACTGTCCTGCTACAGCCGGAGCTACAATGGCATATACCGGGGTATCGCTCTTTAATGCCATGATGGTCTGGTAAATCTGTCCTTTGTCCACAATGGCACTGAATGGGCAGCTTACCAGGCACATTCCACAGGAAACACATTTTTCATGGTCAATTTCTGCCCTGCCGTATTCATCGGAATGGATGGCATTCATTCCACATGCCTTTGCACAGGGACGCTCCTGCTTAATGATCGCATCATAGGGACAGGCTTCCTTACATTTTCCACATTTGATACATTTCTCCTGGTCGATCACTGATCTGCCGTTTTCCATGTGGATGGCGTCCTTGGGACAGACTTCCTGGCAAGGGTGTTCCAGACATCCCTGGCAGCCTTCTGTCACCATCACCCGCTTTTCCGGACAGGAATTGCACGCGAATTTGATAATAGTGATAAGCGGCGGTTCGTAATATTTCTCTTCGATCAAGCTTGCCTCCACACCTTTGGAAATCGGCGCATGCTCTGAAATATTACGAAGAGGCAGTCCCATGGCCACTCTAAGCCGCTCTCCCACAATCGCTCTTTCCAGGAAAATACTGTCGCGGTATGTAGCAACCTCTCCCGGAAGAATCTTATAGGGAAGTTCATCCATTTCTTTCTCAATATTGCCCTCGTAAGCCAGACGGGCAATTTCAGTAAAAATCTGGTGTCTGATTTTTGTCTTTGATGAGTATAATCCTCTCATTCTCTTTTCTCCTTAAGCTGTAATTTTACACCAGCCAGATTTCACCGCATTCAATCCAACTGTATTTCTATGAGTTCCTGTATACCTCCGCTTCATATCCCTTATCATACACAAAAAACGAAAATTATTCAATGGACTTTAGAGCGTGTTTGAAAAAGGCGCTAGATTTAAAATATGAAAGGAACCGAAATCTCTATCTGAAAATTCCGGTTCCTGTTCTGATTCACTTTATATGTTACCATTCGTGATAAATGCAATAAATCTTATAATCCGTTTCTCATCCACCAATCTGACAATCCAGCTCACAAACCGTATGTACAGCTTTTTTCAGCATCTCCATATGCTCCGGTTCCGGGGGCAGGATTTCAGACAACTTGTATTCTCTTCCAAGCCAGTCATATTTGTCCTGTCCAAGACGGTGGTACGGAAGAAGATGAATCTTCTTCACGCCTGGTAATGTAGATGCAAAAGAAGCAATGGACTTGATTTCCTCTACCGTATCGTTAAAGGTCGGGATTACCGGCACACGGATCACCAGATTCGTCATACCCGAAAGGGCTACCTTTCTGGCATTTTCAAGTGCCAGTCCGTTAGGCTTGCCTGTAAACTGCTTATGTTTCTCCTGGTTGGTATGCTTGATATCCATCAGATAAGTATCCAGATATGGCAGTACCATCTCTATATTTTTCCAGGGAACACAAGCCATGCTCTCAATAGCGGTATTGATTCCCCGTTCTTTCGCTGCACGTAAAAGATCCCGGGCAAACTCCGGCTGACAGAGACATTCTCCGCCGGAAAGTGTCAGACCGCCACCGGAACGGTAATAATAAGGTCTGTCCTTCTCTACCGTCTCGATCATTTCCCTGACCGTTACATCGCGTCCCATGGTCTTCACTCCATCGGGAGTTTTCATGGTCTGGATCTTGTACTCCTGGGATTCCGGATTACAGCACCACTGGCATCTGAGCACACAGCCCTTTAGAAATACAATGGTACGGATTCCCGGACCGTCATGGATGGAATAGCGCTGGACGTCAAACACACGCCCTGTGGTATCTAAATATTCCATAAGTTTCTCCATTATATAGGACGTCTGCAGACTTCTCTTTTTAGAAGCCCTGCTCCGTTCTTCTGATAATATCATCCTGTAAGGACTTGGACAGTGTAGTAAACAGTGCACTGTAACCAGCTACACGTACAACCAGATGTTTATAATTCTCCGGATGGGCCTGTGGATCCAGCAGTGTCTCTCTGCTTACAACGTTGATCTGCATATGCATTCCCTTCTGATCGAAGTAGGAACGGATCAGTGCAACGAATTTCTCAAGACCTTCACGTCCGGAAAGTGCTGACGGATGGAATTTCTGATTGAACAGAGTACCATTGGATACGATAAAGTGATCCAGCTTCGCAACAGAGCTTGCTGCTGCAGTAGGTCCGTTCACATCCTTACCTGCAGACGGGGAAACACCATCTGCAACCGGAGTATGTGCATATCTGCCATCTGGTGTAGCACCAGTCTGTCCGCCAAGGGGTACGTTTGCAGAAACCGGATAAAGTCCTGCCTGGTACTGTCCGCCACGTGGGTTCTTAAAGTTCTGAAGCGGTCTTGTATAGGTATATGCCACATCTCTTGCGAAATAATCAACTTCCGGAATATCATTTCCAAATTTCGGAACTTCTGCGATCATATCATGGATTTCCTGGTATCTTGCCATCTTCTCAGGTGCCATCTGGGCATTCATAACAGATTTCAGAACAGCAGCTGCTGTATCGGCATCAACCTTAGCGCCACTTTCGGTCATCTCTCTTAAAATGCCGGTTGTGATTTCTTTCACAGACTGCTCATCCAGACCTTTACCATAGTTCCATGCAAGAGCTTCTTTCAGCTCCTCCATTGTGAACTTCTTCTCCTGATAAACCAGCTGACGGATTGCATACAGGGAATCTGCCATGTTTGCAATACCAAAGCCCTGAGGACCTGTGAAGTTATAAACTGCACCGCCTTCCTGTACGGTCTTTCCACGTTTGATACAGTCGTCGATCATACTGGAAAGGAATGGAAGCGGGCAGCGCTTGGAATGAGCCACATCAATAGCATTATCTGCATTAACCAGAAGGGAAATGCAGTATTCCATCTGCTTCTTATAAGCATCGTAAAATTCATCGAATGTTTCCATCTTGGTTACATCGCCGGTAGGAATACCAACCATCTCGCCCTGATCCATACCATTTGCAAATACAAGCTCCAACGGACGGCACATATTAAAGAATGCTGCATCATGCCAGCCCTCTGTCTTACCTGCCTTCTGCGGCTCTACGCAGCCGATAATATTATACTCACGGGCATCTGCAAGGGAAAGTCCTCTGTTCTGCAGTGCCGGGATGATTACCTCGTCATTATAATAAGCCGGAAGTCCGATACCCGTTCTGGTAAGCTCTACTGCCTTGATCAGAAGATCATGTGGCGAGCCGTTCCATACACGGATGGAAAGGGACGGTGCCGGAAGATGTACATGCATGGATGCCTCAATGCACATAAAGGAAAGGTCATTGGTCACATCATTTCCATCTTTATCCTGTCCACCTACGATCAGGTTCTGGAACAGGCTGTAGCCTGCGAATCCTTCTGCGGATGCTGCATCACGGACTTTATTCAGATCATTTAATTTCACCCAGATACAGTCGATCAGCTCCTGGGCTGCTGTTCTGGTGATCGCACCACTCTCAATATCCTTCTTATAATATGGATACATATACTGGTCGAAACGTCCCGGGGAAATGGAATGTCCGCTGGACTCCATCTGAAGGAGCTGCTGTACAAACCAGAAGGACTGACATGCCTCCCAGAAATTGGTTGCTCCCTTGGCCGGTACTTTACTGCAGTTGGATGCAATTACAAGAAGCTCAGCTTTACGCTGTGGATCTGTGCATTTCTCAGCCATCTCAAGGGCAAGTCTGGAATATCTGTTTGCATAATCTATAACAGCCTGACAGCTAAGGATCACTGCTTCAAGGAAACGGGAACGCTCTGCATAATCTCCGTCACCTACATTACATTTATCCAGTTCTTCCTGAGCTTTCGCCATGATGCCTTCGTATCCGATTTCGAGAACTTCCCAATATTTTACTGTAACATGACCTACGCCATTATAGAAATAGTTTCCCGGTGTAAAAATGTTATGATCAATAGCACGGATGGCTTCTGGTGCCATATAGGCAGTAGCAAGCTCACTGGTAGTCTTACCTTTCCAGTATTTATGCACTTCACGAAGATCTGCCTTGGCCTGCTCGGAAATGTAGAACGGGTCAGCTGTTCTGGTGGCAACTGTATCCAGCTCGTCTTCCAGCCACTGGAATGAGAATTCCGGGAAAGTCTGACATCCTCTTGGTGCAATGGAATTACTTCCCACGATCAGTTCCTCATCACGGATGATGATCGGAATATTATGTAAAATGTGGGCAAAAGCTTTCGCTCTTCTGGTGATGATCGGCTGGTCCTCGGTCTCTTTATAGGACTCTGTGATCAGCTTGGCTCTGTAAGACTCGATCTCTGGCATTTTCGCATAGAGATGATCTACCAGACGGGTAATTCTGGAAGATTTGGGAATCTCACTTGTATTGTATTTTTCCATGGTTCTCCTTTCTCATGGAAGTTAAATGTCCTCTGTTCCATGACATAGTTTTCTATGCTCATTATACGTCATCCGTTATGCTGTGTCAACATGATTCAACATGATTTTTGTTGCTTTTCTTGGAGTTTTAAGTTGATTTTTGTGGTTTTTCGTTGTTTTTTATGTGGATTCCACACAGTCAAACTGATTTTTCAAACACGCTCTCTATATAGAAAAACTGCCATGCCAGATTTCTCCGGCACAGCAGCTTCTTCACTTCTTATCACTTATGTATAAAATACGCCAGTCATATCTTAATGGCAGTGTCCACCGCAGCTTCCGCAATTCCCATTGCAGCCTTTCCCGCTTTTTTTATCTTTCACAATGCTTCGCACTGCAAGACCTGCTATTACCACTACGATTGCACCAACAACTACTGTTCCCATATGATACTCCTTTCAGATTACCTATAAGCTCCTTATGTTGTTAGTATATTCTAACATTCATTAGATGTCAATATCTTTTTTACTGTTTTTCCCAGTCATGTACACCAAATAAACCATAGCCTTTTATACATCCAGTTTCATCTGTCCGTCTTTGATATATCCCATATTCCGCATTCCACGGTAGATCACATAGGATAAAAGTCCCGGAAGCAGGAAATGGAATACTACGATTTTCAGAATTACCAGCACTGGGGATTCTGTCGCCACCATGGTCTGGTACGTCATGATCTGTCCAACCAGACCGGAAGTTCCCATTCCGGAACCTGTAGCATTGTTTGTCATATGAAAGGGTCCGATAATGGCAATCGGTCCTAAAATTGCAGAAGCCAGTGTAGGCGGCAGCCAGATCAGCGGGCGCTTCATAATATTAGGGATCTGCAGCATAGAGGTTCCGATTCCCTGAGCCAAAAGGCCGCCTACTCCGTTATCCTTAAAACTTGTTACTGCGAAACCGATCATCTGGCAGCAGCATCCGATGGTTGCCGCACCTGCTGCCACCCCATTCAGTCCCAGAATAATTCCAAGAGCTGCTGAACTGATAGGCAAAGTCAGTACCATTCCCATAATAACAGAAACTACGATTCCCATGAGAATCGGCTGCTGTTCCGTTCCCCAGTTTACCAGATTGCCAAGCCAAGTCATAAAGCCTGATACGCCAGGACCGACCAGGATTCCCACTGCACCACCGGAAAGAATGGTAACTGCAGGTGTAATGAGAAGATCCAGCTTTGTTTTTCCTGCAACCAGTCTTCCTACTGTAATTCCCACATATGCTGCCACAAATGCCCCAAGAGGTTCGCCAGGACCTGCCAGAACAAGTGCCCCGGTATCAGACAGCAAAGTTCCTGCGATCAGATTGGACGCATAGGCTCCGATCATTCCCGCAGCTGCTGCAGATAAAAGTACATATGTGGATTCCCGGAATTTATATGCCACTCCGATTCCAATTCCCGCACCGGTAAGTCTCTGGGCGATCACTGCAAAGGTAC
Organism: Clostridia bacterium; assembly: GCA_029101305.1. GTDB lineage: Bacteria > Bacillota > Clostridia > Lachnospirales > Lachnospiraceae > Blautia_A. The sequence continues at coordinate 8,738 of JAQXQS010000219.1, forward strand.
TTAAATAGGCACCATATGTACCGCCCATCAGATCACCGATCTGTTTCAGAATGGTTCCGATGATCAGCGTGGAAAATAAACCCAGAGCCATACCACTTAAACCGTCAATAAAAATATTGTTTAAAACCTTTTTTATCGCTTTCATACTCTCTCCTTGTCTCTCCCAGCTTAGAGGCTGTAATAAAAGATTCCTGCAATCAGCCAGTCACACTTTGTAGTATATTTGCAGAAAGTCTTTTCAAAACATGTTCTAGCGCATGCCCTATTTTATCCTAAATATGCTTTCAGAAGCTTCAGTGTATTCTTCGCTCCATCTCTGTGGGAACGCTCATAACCATGGGAAGCATAAACACCAGGTCCGATCAGACCGTGTTTCATATCATAACCAGCCTTCAATGCAGCATCTACATCAGAACCATAGTGTGGATATACATCCACTGCAAATGCGATCTCATTCTCCTGTGCTGCCTTGATCAGACTGGAAACCACCTGATAATCATATGGTCCCATGCTGTCCTTCGCACAAATAGATACCATGGTCTCGTCACATTCCAGACCTTTTCCAACACATCCCATATCTACAGAAATCATCTCCGTAACGCCTTCCGGAATAGCCGCACATCCACCATGTCCAACCTCCTCATAAGATGTGATCAGTACATAGATCGTACGTTCCGGCTGAACATTTTTCTCTTTCAGATATTTCGCATATCCAAGAAGAATGGCTGTGCTGAATTTATCATCCAGGAATCGGCTCTTGATATATCCGCTTTCTGTCACTACTGTTCTCGGATCAAAGCAGACGAAATCTCCAGTCATGATACCCAGTGCCTTTACATCATCCTTATTTTTTACCGGCTCATCCAGAATTGCTTCCATGGTTTCATACGTACGTTTGGTGTCACTGTATTCCCCATTCACATGGACGGATGCATTCTCCAGCTGGAAAGTTGCGTCGTACACTTTACCTGTTTTGGTGTAGACCTTGCAGTTCTCTGCTTCCGCATTGTTTGGATTCATGCCTCCGATGTTTGTCAGCTTCAGGCGTCCATTCTCCATAATCTGGCAGACCATACCGCCAAGGGTATCCATATGTGCAGCCAGAACTACTGCGTTCTTGTCATCCTTGCCTCCAAGCTTTACAAGCACAGCCCCTTTCTGCGTGATCTGTGGCTCATAGCCCAGCTTTTCAAATTCTTTTTTTACGAAATCTGCTGCCATGTGGGTAAAGCCGCTTGGACTTGGCACTGCAAGCAGATCCTGTGCTGTTTTCATAATGTAATCTGTATATTTTCCCATGATTTTATCTCCTGTCTTTTCAGCTGTCCAAAGCCAGGCATTTAAGAAGTTGGCTCTGGACAGTTTCCTCTATTTTTTTCTTTCTATATTCTGTTTAGTAAAAAATAGGCCCACAGCTTTAACAGTCCTATATTACATAAGCTTCCCGTATACCTCCTGTGGAACCCTTGCCTTCACCAGAATTCCATTATCCGTATACTCTTCTGAAAGCAGCTGCCCATACTCCCGGATCAGCTGAATTCTCCCGGCTTCCTGATAAGTAAAAAGCTTTTCCACATAAATCTGTTCTTCTGAAAGAATTTTCCCCAGAAGTGTCTTTAAATCCTCCAGGCCTTCCCTGGTTTTTGCAGATACTCTCAGGGTGTGATCTGCCATGCTGTCTCTCATGCGGATAGCTGCTCCTGCATCCACTTTATTAAATAGCGTGATTGTTTTCTTACCCTGGACTTCCAGTTCCTGCAAAGTATCATAAACCACTTCCATCTGCTGTACTGCCTGAGGGTTGGAACAATCCACTACATGAATGATATAATCCGCATACTTCGCTTCTTCCAGGGTACTCTTAAATGCTTCAACCAGATTATGGGGAAGTTTGCGGATAAATCCTACTGTATCCGTCAATAAGATCTGCTGTCCGTCATCCAGAGTCAACGCCCTTGTGGTGGGATCCAGTGTAGCAAAAAGCTTATCTTCTGAAAGCACGCCCGCTCCTGTCAACGTATTCAACAACGTGGATTTACCTGCATTGGTATATCCGACGATAGCTGCTGTTTTCATCTTGCCGCGGGTGCGGCCAGTGCGAAGCAGTTCCCTGTGTTTCTCCACCTGGGAAAGCTCTTCCTTCAGTGCCGTGATTCTCTTTCGGATCAGTCGTCGGTCACTCTCCAGTTTTTTCTCTCCAGGACCTCTGGTTCCGATTCCACCACCAAGTCTTGACAAAGATGCACCAAGGCCTACAAGTCTGGAAGCTCTGTATCGAAGCTGTGCCAGCTCCACCTGGATCTTACCTTCGCTTGTGGTTGCATGCTTCGCAAAAATATCAAGGATCAGAAGTGTTCTGTCCATTACCTTGCATTCCAGCTCATGCTCCAGATTGTTCATCTGTGCCGGAGAAAGCTCGTCATCACAGATGATTCCTGTAGCATCAGTAGCCATCATAAGCCCTCGGACTTCCTCTATTTTTCCTTTTCCAATATAGGTGCCCGGATGAACCGTCTCACGGTTCTGAATGATTTTCCCAACCGTCTGTGCCCCTGCAGTATCTGCCAGTTCTTCCAGCTCATCCAATGACTCTTTTACATTGTCATTTTCATCCAACTGGACTCCGACCAGGATTACACGCTCCTGTATTTCTTCAATATATTCCATAAACCCTCCTTCTGGATTTTCTAAAAAACGAATCAAAAATTCTCTGTTAGAGTATAACACAAACCTTTCTGTTTTGGGAGTAGTATCCCCAACCATTTCAAATAAAATATTACATCCAACCGATGACACAAAAATTCAATAACATACATAATGATAATTTTATTATACAAAAATCAATCTGCATCCGTTATAATATAATTATCAAAAAAGGTTTTTAAGCCTTATTGCTTTAAGGAGGATTTCCCATGAAGAAGAAAAATCTAAAAACAATTGCCACAAGCCTGTTATTATCCTGCGCACTTCTTGTAAGTCCGCTACCTGCACAGGCTGCTGCAACACAACCAGCCGCAAAGCCTGCCGCCTCCGTGACAGCTTCCGGCACCACCGCCACTGCCAAACCAGCCGCCTCAACTGGCAAATGGAAGACAGTAAAAGGATACCACTACTATTACAATGCCAAGGGCAAGAAGGTCACAGGCAAGGTCAAGATTGGCTCCCGCTATTACTTCTTCGACAAAAAAGGCATCCAGCGTTACGGCTGGAAGAAGATCGGCAGCAACTATTATTACTTTCGCATGAACAATTCAGCTAAGGGCGCATATATGATCACCTCCACGAAAGTGAATGGAATCGTCCTTGATTCCCAGGGACGCGCCAGAAAATCCGGTTCTAATGGCCGTAAGCTGAAAATCATGGTGGAAGCTAACCGGATCGTAGAGAAGATCACCAAGCCAAGTATGACCAAAACCCAGCGTCTCCGTACCTGTTTTAACTATGTGAAGAAACATTACAGCTACTATTGCTGGCGTGATTTCAAAAATACTGCTAACTGGGAAAAAGATTTCGCTGAAGATATGTTTTTCCGCGGAGGCCGCGGTGACTGTGTTTCCTATGCAGCAGCCTTTGCTTATCTGGCAAATGCAGTTGGCATGAAAAAGGTATATGTCATCTGCTCCGGTGGTCATGGCTGGGCAGAAATCGGCGGAAAAGTTTATGATCCGGACTGGGCTCTTGTAAGCAAAGTGGATTCCTACTTTGCAATGTCCTATAACTTAAGCGGCGTAAACGGTCGTCCAATGTATAAGGGCAATCGCCTCTATGCGAAAAAAATCTGATCAAACGGATAATCTCTGATTGAATTCAAAAAGGATCTGAAATTCACCATCATCTGATATGAATTTCAGATCCTTTAATCATTCTACAAAATATCCGTTTTTACTCAGCTGAACCAGTTCTGGATTTCAAAAAATCAAGTTCTTTCGCAGCTTCCTCATCCTCTGGATACATGCCCACATACTCCTGCGCCTTTGCCTGCGCTGTGGAAAAATCCAGTTTTTTCTCATAAACTACGATTTCATTAAACAGAAGACTCTGCATCTCATCATCTGCAGCTACAGCAATTCCACTGTTTATGTTCTCCAGTGCTGAATCATAATTCCCATCTGCTATATCGCATACTGCAAGACCATTATATCCGGATGCAGCAGTCTGTGTCTGATTCTTACTGGTATCCTCAAGCTTCTGATTTATAAACTGCTGATACACAGAACGGGCATTGGCATAATCCTGCTGTGCGCTGTAAACCATTCCCAGAATAAGAAGCGCTTCTGTACTTCCCTGATTGGAAGCATCTGTCAGCTCTTTCTGGGCATTGGTATAATCTTCCATATAATAATATATACGGCCTCTGTCACAAAGATCCGCTGTTCCTTTGGCTTCTGTGGACAAAACTGCCTCCAGGTATCTGGTACCGTCAGCCTCCATATCTTTCTCCAGATATGCTTCATATATCTGAATTGCCCTGTCATAGCTGGAATCCTCGCCATACGACTGTTCAAAATCAGATGACGCTTCCTCATAACCATCCATGGCCAATGCCACTTTACCGGTAAGGAACCAGGAATCTGCATCCATTTCATAATTTTGCGCCAGTATCTGGCAGTCCGCCATTGCATCCTCCAGATGTCCCGACTGCAGTCTGGCAGTTGCACGGTACAGATACAGATCACGGGACATGGTCTTGCTTACCTTTTCTGCACCAAGCGCATTGGTGAAAGCTGTAATCGCCTCTTCGTAGTTTCCAAGCCGAAGCTGGCAGATGCCAATTCCCCGGTAAGAGACGGCCAGACTGATACCATTATTTACAGAAGTTGTAAACTCCTCCAAGGCATAATCATAACTTCCCTGTTCCAGATCCTTTTTCGCTTCATTAAAAATCTGCTGTTCTTCACTATTACAGCCTGCAAGGAGACAACTCCCCATGCAGGCAGCAAATATTAATGCTATTTTTCTGATTTTCATTCTCAACCAACAATCAGCCCTTCGGCTTCCATTACTTTCACAACACTGTCTACATACTGATGGCAAAGCTCATCCGTCTCTGCCTCTACCATTACACGGATCAGCGGCTCAGTTCCACTCTCACGTACCAGAATGCGTCCGGAATCCCCAAGTGCATTAGCTGCTGCTTCCACAGCTTCGATCACCTTCGGATTCTCACGTGCCGTTTTCTTATCAGCTACACGTACATTGCGGAGAACCTGTGGATATACTTTCATCTCTTTGGCAAGATCACATAAGGTTGCTTTCTTGTCAACACATGCTTCCATCACCATAAGAGAAGTAAGGATTCCATCACCGGTAGCTGCATAACGGCTGAAAATAATATGACCGGACTGCTCTCCTCCAATGCTGTAGTTATTTGCCAGCATGTTTTCGGCAACATATTTATCACCAACTGCAGTCTGCTCATAGCGCATTCCCTCACGCTCCAGAGCTTTATAAAGTCCCATATTAGACATAACCGTGGTAACAACGGTATTTCCGTTTAACTTGCCCTGTTCCTTCAGATATTTACCGCATACATACATGATCTTATCACCGTCAATAACATTTCCACGGTGGTCAACTGCGATACAGCGGTCAGCATCTCCATCATAAGCAAAACCAATATCCAGACCATTATCTACCACATATTTCTGAAGAACTTCAATATGTGTGGAGCCACAGTTTGTATTGATGTTCGTTCCATCCGGCTGGTTATTGATCACATAAGTCTTTGCCTGAAGTGCCTCGAAAACACTCTTTGCGATTGCTGAAGAGCTTCCGTTTGCACAATCAAGGCCAACCTTTACGTTCTTAAAGTCACGGCTTGGAATAGAAATCAGATATCCAATGTAACGGTTACGGCCGGAAGCAAAATCAATGGTACGTCCAATGTCTTCTTTGCGTGCAAGCGGCAGTTCTTCAATCTCTCCATCAATATAAGCCTCAATGCGCTCCTCGATTTCAGCCTCGATTTTCTGTCCATTTCCATTCAGAAGCTTGATTCCGTTGTCATAGAATGGGTTATGGCTTGCAGAAATCATAATACCACAGTCAAAATCCTCTGTGCGGACTGCAAAAGAAACACTTGGAGTAGTCGTTACATGCAGAAGATACACATCTGCGCCAGAAGCTGTAAGACCTGCTACCAAAGCATACTCAAACATGTAACTGCTTCGTCTGGTATCTTTTCCGATTACGATCTTAGCTTTATGGTCACGTCCGTAGTACCAGCCTACATACCGTCCTACTTTAAATGCATTATCAACTGTCAGCTGGACATTCGCTTCACCACGAAATCCGTCTGTTCCAAAATATTTTCCCATATCTAATTATCCTCCTTGCTTAGAGCTCCCGAAAACATACATAAGCCCAACATCACTGCGTACTCAGTGCCTGGCGGCCGCTTCTCCATACACAGGAATCATTCATTCGCATAATTTACGCTACTATTTTTTTATATACACTATCTGACCAGCTTATTTGTAAAGTCCGTTTGGATATACGCCAGCCTCTGTAAGCTCTTTAAAGGCTTTGATCACAACCTCTTTATCCTCCTGATAAGTTACTCCAAACCAGGTATCCTTTGTTTCAAGGACATCTACCTGGGCAGCACCCTTCTGGATCAGCTCATCGATCATAACTGGAAGCAGATATTCGGCTTTAATGTCACCAGGCTTCACATTCTGAAGAAACTCTACAAATCCATTGTATAACGTATCCATAAATGCAGGAGTCAGTCCCCACATATTCATGGAAACAAGCTCATTCAGATCCAGTTTTTCTACAGGCTGGCCATCCTCACGGCTCTCTGCGCCATCCGCTGTCTTGAAAATATTATGTGTCTCTGTTACTCCTGTAAGCTTGCCATCTGTAATGTGGCAAAGACCTCTGGTAACGCTTCCATTATCGCTTAAGGTATTTCCAAGTCTAAAGCCTGCCATACAGATATGAAGGACGTCATCCTGTGGCTGCTCCTGAACCAGATAGTCATGTACTTTTACATACGCTTCCTTGCCGTAGTAATCATCCGCATTGATAACTGCAAATGGCTCTGTAAGGAACTCTCTTGCACAGATCACTGCATGTCCGGTTCCCCATGGTTTCGTTCTGTCAGCAGGCTTTACAAAACCTTCCGGAAGCTTATCGATTTCCTGGTATGCATATGCAACTTCTGCGATTTTCTCAACTCTTGCACCGATAGTGCTCTTAAATTCTTCTTCCAGATCCTTACGGATAATAAAGACAATTTTATTAAACCCTGCTTCCAGTGCATCCCGGATAGAATAATCCATAATGATCTCACCATTTGGTCCAACTGGTGCAAGCTGTTTAATTCCATTTCCAAAGCGGCTTCCAACGCCAGCTGCCATGATTACAAGAGCTGTTTTTTTCATAGGTAATTACCCCCCATTTTTACATGATTGTTTTTTAATACTACACTCTGAAAGCTCTAGTCCATTCTCTTCCAGTTTAAATCTATTCCAGTCATGTAGTTTCTCACACTATTTATTTACGAAGTCTTACACTTACTGATCCTGCAGATTGCTAAGCTTCGCAGCCTGATCTGCTGCGATCAGACTGTCAATGATCTCATCCAGATCACCATTTAAAATATTATCCAGTCTGTGAAGAGTAAGCTTAATACGGTGATCCGTTACACGTCCCTGCGGGAAGTTATAGGTTCTGATCTTCTCCGAACGGTCACCTGTACCGATCTGGCTTCTTCTTGCTTCTGCCTCTGCATCATGCTGCTTCGCCAGCTCCATCTCATACAGACGGGAACGAAGTACCTTTAACGCTTTATCCTTATTCTTCAGCTGGGATTTCTCATCCTGACAGGAAATAACGATTCCTGTGGGAATATGTGTCAGTCGTACTGCTGAATCTGTCGTATTGACACACTGTCCACCATTTCCGGAAGCACGGAATACATCGAATTTACAGTCATTCATATCCAGATGGAAATCAATTTCCTCAGCCTCTGGCATGATTGCAACTGTACATGTGGAAGTATGGATTCTTCCACCTGACTCAGTCTCCGGTACACGCTGTACGCGGTGTACACCACTTTCATATTTCGGTCTGGAATAAGCACCGGCACCATTGATCATAAAAGTAACCTCTTTAAATCCACCGATTCCATTCTCATTCAGACTCATCATCTCTGTTTTCCACCGTCTGGATTCTGCATATTTCACATACATTCTATAGATTTCAGCTGCGAAAAGAGCAGCCTCATCGCCGCCAGCACCGGCACGGATCTCCACAATAACATTTTTATTATCATTAGGATCCTTCGGCAAAAGAAGAATCTTCAGATCATGCTCCTGCTCTTCCACACGCTTCTTTGCGTCAGAAAGCTCTTCCTTGAGCATTTCTCTCATCTCTTCATCTTTTTCTTCTTCCAGCATAGAAAGACTGTCCTGAATTGTCTCTTTATTTTTCTTATATTCCTTATAAGTATCCACAATTGGCTGCAGGTCGCTCTGTTCCTTCATAAGCTTCTGAAAGCGCTCCGGGTTGGATGTCACATCCGGCTCACCCAGCTCATTCAGAACTTCCTCGAAACGTATGAGCAAATCGTCCAACTTGTCAAACATGGTTTTCCTCCTGTCATTTCTTCGTTACTGCCAGCAATCCTGACATAAATTTCGTTTTCCCAGAGGCATCAGCCCCTATCATCAGATCTGTTACCAATAATACCGGCAGATTCCTACGTTTATCTTCTGCCCAGTACTACTCTGTCAAGTCCAGTCAGGTCTTTTATCACCTTCACATCCTGAAACCCATTCTCCACCATCAGCTCTGATACGTCCTGTCCCTGATCGTATCCGATTTCAAACAACATCCAGCCATCCTTTTTCAGAAAGACTTTTCCTTCTGATACAATCTTCCTGTAAAAATACAGGCCATCCTCATGGCCATCCAGCGCAAGCCTCGGGTCGTGATCGCGCACTTCTTCCATAAGCTCTTCTATATCTGCGCTCCTGATATATGGTGGATTTGAGATAAGAATATCATACCATGCCTGGTCTTTACCAGTCTTTTCTTCAAAAAAAGGTGACGAAAACAAATCACTTTCCACCAACCTGGCTCTTTTATCCACTTCCAGATTTCTGGCATTCTTCTCTGCCACCAGAAGTGCCTGTGGGGAAATATCGGCTCCCACACCACAGGCATCCTGCATAAGTGCCAGAAGGCTTAAAAGAATACAGCCAGATCCGGTACACATATCAAGTATCTCTGGAGCTTTTTTTCCCTTCAGAAGCTCCAGTGCCTTTTCCACAAGTGTTTCTGTGTCCTGTCTTGGTACCAGCACATTCTCATTTACATAAAACTCAAAACCCATGAAATAGGCCTGATGGGTAATATGCTGTAACGGAATGTGTTCTGCTCTTTTTTGAATCAGATTTCTGTACTCTTCTGCCTTTTCTTCCTCTATCACGTCATCGGAATGAGCAAAGTAAAAGGCCCTGCTCACACCAGTCACATACTCCAGAAGAAGCCAGGCATCCAGCCCGGCTTCCTGGATCTTTTGCTGTTCCAGAACCTTGGTTCCTTCTTTTAATAATGTTTCCAGAGAGGTCATTTCGTCTCTCCTGCTATGGAATTTACCACATGATCTGTTGCTTTGGTTTCCTCATTTTTGGTTTCCTCATTTTTGGTTTCCTCTGCTTTGTTTTCCCCAGCTTCATTTTCATAGGGAATATCCAGATCAAATTCTTCCTTTAAGTAAGCCCGCCAGTCAAAAACTGCCTCTACTGCTTTAATGGCAACCTCTGCCATATCTGCAGTAGGCTCCTTGGTTGTAAATTTCTGCATTGCCATTCCTGGTTTACTCATCATCAGAGCGAATTTGCTGTCCGTTCTGCCTGCCCACTGGATGATCTCAAAGGAAATTCCTGATACAACAGGTACCATAAGCAAACGTCCAAAAAGGCGCAGCCAATAAGATGGTACCAATACGAATATAAAATGCAGGAAAATACTTACCAGCATAACCAGGAACAAAAAGCTGGTTCCGCAGCGTCTGTGAAATCTGGAGCTCTCCAGCACATTCTCAACCGTAAGCGGCTTGCCGTTCTCTACACAATTGATACATTTATGCTCAGCGCCATGATACATGAAGGTTCTCTGGATATCCTTCATTCTGGAAATAAGGAGCATATATCCCATAAACAGCCCCAGCTTCACAAAAGCCTCCACAATGGTAACTACCACTTCAGATGCCCCAACCTTACGGCAAAGACTTGCCAATACATAAGGAAGCAGCATAAATGCAGCTATGGAGATTACGATTGAAACAGCCACCGTTACATATAGCAGGGCTTTAAATGCCTTATCTTCTTTTTTCTTCTTGGCTTCCAGTTCTTCTGCAGAAAGGGCAGCATTTTTCTTAGCCTCTTCCTCATCCTCTTCGTCCCCTGCGATCTCAGCAGAATACATCAGGCATTTGGTTCCAGTTACCAGAGAATCAATGAAGCTTACCATTCCACGGATAATCGGTTTCTTCCATATTTTCGCATTGCCAAAAATGCATTTATAATCTTCAACTTTCAGTTCAATTTCTTTATCAGGACGGCGTACCGCAATGGAATACTTATCCTTATGACGCATCATAATGCCTTCCATTACAGCTTGTCCACCGATATTAGATGGTTTCATCTTATCCTCCGTCTCTTATTACAAAGAAAGGTTGAGATTTCCCAACCTCAACCTTCTCATTCTGTAATATTCAAATTATTTATTCAGGCCGTATTTCTCGTTGAACTTATTGATACGTCCGCGAGCCTGAGTAGCTTTCTGCTGTCCTGTATAGAACGGATGACATTTGGAGCAGATTTCTACGTGGATGTCCTGCTTGGTAGAACCTGTTACAAAAGTATTACCGCAGTTGCAGGTTACAGTTGCCTGATAGTAATTCGGATGGATTCCTTCTCTCATGATTTTCACCTCTCTATATTTATTCTATTTTATTTGCGTTGAATCTGACGAATTCACACTTTACACAGCCTACTGATTATAGCATGGCGTTATGAGAAATGCAAGTTATTTATAAAAATTTCTGTTTTTTTACAGTTTGCACAAATTCTGCGTTATTAGCAGTACGGGCAAACATATTCAGGATCTGCTCTACAGCCTCGTCGGATTTCATTCCATTAAGAGCTTTTCGCATAATATACACAGCTTCCTGCTCATCCCTGCTCAAAAGCAGATCCTCCCGTCTGGTACCGGATTTCTGGATATCAATGGCCGGGAACACTCTCTTCTCCTGAAGCTTACGGTCAAGAACAAGCTCCATATTACCAGTTCCTTTGAACTCCTCGTAAATTACATCATCCATCTTACTTCCGGTATCGACCAGTGCTGTCGCCAGAATGGTAAGGCTGCCTCCTTCGCGCATATTACGGGCAGCACCAAAGAAACGCTTCGGCATGTGCAGGGCTCCCGGATCAAGACCGCCGGACAGAGTTCTTCCGCTTGGCGGAACCACCAGGTTATAAGCCCTGGCAAGTCTGGTAATGGAATCCAGAAGGATCACTACATCCTGTTTATGTTCTACAAGGCGTCGTGCACGCTCTACAACCATCTCGGAAACACGCTTATGATGCTCTGGAAGCTCATCAAATGTAGAATAGATAACTTCCACATTTGGTCCCTGTATTGCTTCTTTAATATCCGTAACTTCCTCTGGACGTTCATCGATCAGAAGAATGATCAGATGCATATCACTGTTATTTTTGAGAATGGATTTCGCCACATCCTTCAGCAATGTCGTCTTACCAGCTTTGGGCGGGGAAACGATCATTCCACGCTGTCCCTTACCGATCGGGCTGATCAGATCCACGATACGCATAGCTGTGGTACCGCCAGGCCTTTCCATGATGAGACGCTCATTTGGAAAAATAGGGGTCATATTCTCAAAATTGTATCGTTTCTGTCCTTCGCTGGGATGAAACCCATTGATAGATGTCACATATAAAAGGGCACTGAATTTCTCTCCCTGGGTCTTAATACGGATATTTCCCTGGATAATGTCTCCGGTCTTCAGGTTAAACCTGCGGATCTGTGATGGGGAAACGTAAATATCATTCTCCCCCGGAAGGTAATTCTCACTTCGGATAAATCCAAAACCATCCGGCATGACCTCCAGGATACCGTTCGCCTTTTCTCCACTATCGAGCTGGACCGTCTCCGCAGAAACATGATAAGCATTGCTCACATTCTCTGCATGCTCATCATTTACAACACGTGGCTGCTCAGGCTCCGCATCCCTGATCTCAGCCGGTGGAACCACTTCTACAGTCTTTACTGAGGGCTCACGTTTCGCAGAATTATCTGTTCTGGTTTCATTATTATAGCTGTTCTGACGCACTGTATTCTCATTCCGGTTATAGCTATTACTGCGAAATTCCGGATTACGTCTTATGATCGTACGGGATTTCACAGGGGTTTCTCGCTTTTCAGATGCTGGAGCTGCCTCTGTTTTCTCGCTTTTTTCCTGTACAGATACGCTTTCTTCTGCCTTCTGGACAGGCTGTGCACTCTCAGACGCTTCTTTTCTATCTTCTTCTAACATACGCTCAATTAATTCAGGCTTTCTCATAGTAGAAATGCCCCTCAGTCCCCTGGCTTTCGCAATTGCTTTCAGCTCTGCCAAAGGCAACGATTCATATTTTTCTCTCATCAATCATCTACCTCTTTGACTTCAATTATTTATAAAACATTTCAATTTTGATTTCACGGGATACAAATGTCTGATTAGACAGAAGCAATATATACTGAATTTGTAAAATAACCTTCAAAAAAATCTAGCAAAATTTATTTTAACACATTTCGGATGCTATGTCTATATCAATTCCAAATATGTCGATCCCAGCCTGCACGTCCCATTTTTCCTGTTTGTCCGATTACAGAATAAAAGGTGACCTTTGTCTTGTATTATACACATTCCAGGTTTTTTATTGCAAGAATTATTTGTCGACACATATCCAGCACCTTCGACATGCGTTTAACCGAAAACACCCGGAGACAACTCTCCGGGTGGTGATCACTTTTTGAAATTAATCTGTTCTTTATTTCCAATATGGACCATAAATCTTCTGGATTTTCGCAATCTGCGCATCCGTGATCTGATTCAGTGCATTCTGAACTGCTGCATAAGTCTGAGGTCTTGCACTCTTCAGGGAAGCGTTGTTCAGGATATAATCCTTAACAGATTCAGCAAAATATTCTGAAGAATTCTGTGTTACATATGCTTTATTAAATGCTGTAACATTATTCTTCTCAGCTGCATAAATACTCTGGAAACTGGAAGTTCTGTCAGCGTTTCCTGCGATAAATGCAAGGAAATGTCCCAGTTCATGGTATACAGAATCATCAATCTGTCTCATGGTAATGGATCTTGATCTCGCTTCGAAGTATCCGGAATAGTTTACAGAAGGATCAACTACCAGCTTGAAGCCCAGTTTCTGGAATGCGGAAAGCACACGGCTGTCCATCTTTCCGGCAACAGAAGTTACATTGGCTTCGTATTTGCCCTGGTTCTTATTTGCAGTTGATGCTGTAGTCGTCTTAGCTGTTGTAGAGGTTGCAGTACTCTTCACACCAGAAGATGTGGTATTGGCTGCTGCCTCATTGTTAATGGTTACCTGCTGGGTCGTAGTTGTCTGTACAGTTGTTGTAACCTTGGATGTAACCAGTTTCTTTTTGGATTTCTTGGTATATTTCTCAGTCGCATTTGTTACAACTGTGGTTTTGGTTGCTACGGTTGTATTTCCGGTGGTTTTCTTGGAATTGGAAACCTTGGTTTTTGTTTTCAGCTTCTTGGTATAGCTCTTCTTGGAAGCCTTTTTCAGCTTGACTGTCTTCTTAGTTGTCTTGGTCTTACTTGTAGTCTTAACAGTGGTCTTCGGCTGGGATGCCAATGGAGTTTCTTCCTCGGCAATAGATGTCTCCATAACCGGATCTGTATAGCTTGGGAACTCTGGTGCTTCCCCTGCTCCTGAAAAAAATGAAACACCACCGATCACAGCTGCAAGTGCTATCGCTACACAACTGGAAACAAGTTTCTTATTAGCGAACCACTCTGTTAATTTCTTTCCTTTCATATATATGCACACCTTTCTTGAATGATAATGGATTCTGACCTGCCGCTCTTTGGAAACCACATCCATTCATGGCAATAAAAAAACCGTTTATCAGATTAAATAAACGGTTGCCACAAACAGATGACCTCTGTCTCCTGTCATCATCACCTCACATAATCAATATCAATGCGGCAACCGGCTGTCATAGTCTGTAGACCTTAGACCCGTGGCTTTGCGTCCCTGCCTTTCGACAGGTTTGCCTTTAATTACATTCTCATAATAAGCCTTTTTCCAACTATTGTCAACGAAAAAGGGCAAGAAAAAATAACTAAATTTTCCACAAAAAGCTTCGAAACAGAGCGAAATTTCATAAATGAATTCTCTCTTTCTTTTTTGACATAATCTGCTATACTTATTTCATAAGACCAGGGTTAAAAGATCAAAAACCCTTTTACTTTTGACAGCATTATAAAAAGGAGCGGCACTATGTCAAACCGTACTTCTGCCCTTCCTCTTTGCTTATTTTTATTATACTTTACTTTATTTGCAATAACAGGCTGTGGCGGTAACAGCACCGTTGCTTCTGATGAGCCTCCTGTTTTTTCCCCATTACAGGTACTGGTTCCCGAAGCGCCTGGCACCAGCACTGTGGGACAGTCACCGCTGGTTCTTGATACCTCCAATATCAGTCAGGGGTATCTGACTGCGAAAAGCGACGCTAATGGCACTACCAAGAATATCCAGCTTTGTGCAGATGACGGCGTTGTCTATTCTTATTTTGTTTCATCCGGTGAAAGTGCCGTTATCCCTTTTACCAGTGGAAGTGGTACTTATCAGGTGACCTGTTATGAGCAGGTAAATGGCAGTCAGTATGCTGCACTTTATGCACAGGCGTTGGAAGTGACCCTGGAGAATGAATTTCTCCCGTTTCTCTACCCGAACCAGTATGTAAACTTTACCCCGGATTCAGAAGCCAGTAAGCTGGCTCTTTCCCTTCTGACAGACGATGCTGCTGAGCAGGAAAGCATTGACACCGTTTTCCAGTATGTAACACAGCACATCACCTATGATGAGGAAAAAGCTGCCACAGTTGAAACAGGCTACCTCCCTGATGTGGATGAGACCCTTTCGACAGGCAAGGGAATCTGCTTCGATTACGCTGCTTTGATGACAGCCATGTTAAGAAGCCGGGATATTCCCTGCAAGCTTCAGATTGGTTATGCAGGTGACATCAAGCATGCCTGGATTGATGTCTATATCCGCGGTAAAGGCTGGGTAGAGCACGCCATCACCTACGATGGGGAAAAATGGAACCGCATGGATCCCACTTTTACAGCCAATAGCGAAGATGAAGAGCTTATTAACTCCTACATAGGAGACAGTGATAACTATACCTTGCAATTCACCCGATAACATTTTGAGCGTGTCTTAGAAAGGATTTTTTATGATCACCAGATTAAACAACCGGGAACTATTCCAATTCTGTGAACAGTTTTCCATTATATTACGTTCCGGAATGTCCGCCATAGAAGGACTGACCGTATTAAATGATGACAGCCAGACAGAAAGAGGTAAAGAGATCTTATCTTTCCTTTATAAGGATATGGAGGAATCCGGTTCCCTTGCACATGCCATGGAAAAATCCGGTGCTTTCCCTGCTTCTGCCACAGCCTATGTCCGTACCGGTGAAGAAACCGGCTGTCTCGACGAAGTTATGAAGGGACTGGCAGATTTCTATCAGAAGGAAATCCAGATTTCAGACCAGATTCAGAGTGCAGTTACTTATCCTCTTGTCATGTTCGGGATGATGACTGCGGTCATTGTAATCCTCCTGGTAAAGGTCCTGCCGGTCTTCCGTCAGGTTTTTCGCCAGCTTGGACTGGAAATGAGCGGTGTTTCCGGTGCCCTTCTTGGAATGGGTGAAACACTAAGCCGCTATTCCATCGTATTTCTGATTCTTCTGGCTCTGATAATCGGTTTTATCTTTTTCCTTACTTTCCATCCAAAAGGACAACAGCTTGTCCGCAGAGCCATTTACCGCTTCCCGGGAATGAAAGAAATACCGGCAAATCTGGATTACAGCCGTCTCTGCCAGTGTATCTCCCTTGGAATCCGCAGTGGACTCTCCCCCGAGTTATGCGTGGAACTGGCTGGTGCAGTTGTCACTCAGTCCGAAATCAAGGATAAGCTGACCGCCGCACAGAAACAGCTTTCCGAGGGCTATGGTTTCACAGAAGCCATCACAGACTCCGGACTTTTTCAATCTATGGAGCTTCGCCTGATTTCACTTGGTTTTCAGGCAGGAGCATCCGATGAAGTAATGGGCAAACTTTCGGAACGCTATGAAGAGAAATCCGTTGGTTCTATTTCCCATATTGTTTCCATTCTGGAACCAACTATCGTCATCGTTCTGTCACTACTCGTAGGCCTGATTCTTCTTTCTGTTATGATGCCTCTCCTGGGATTACTTTCGGAAATGATTGCCTGATATCATTTTCGGCATTCCCGGATTCAGAGAGCAATTGGAGAATTTGAAATGAATTTTGAAACCAACATATTTGAAACCAGAAAAATGCATATAAAACGGATTTTGTTCCGTATTGCCCCCATCTTGTTTGCAGTAGTCCTCTGCATTCTCTTTTATATGGGAATCACACATACCCAGAAGGATTCCCTGGAAAAAGAACAGGTGACTTTAACCAGCGCCCTTGAGGGTGGCGCGGTGCGGACCTATGCCCTTACCGGCAGGTATCCGGAAAGTCTGGACGAGCTGCTTTCTGATTACCATATTACTTATGACACGGAGAAATTTGTGGTAGAATACATTCCGAACGGTTCAAATCTTCTGCCATCTATCAGTGTTCTTCCGCTGAATGCCAGGAAAGGAGATTCCAGATGAGCACCTTTTTTTCCAGAAAACACAGTGTGGATTCCCTGGCAACATTGCTGTTGTTTGCAATGTATGTGCTCTTCCTTCTGTTTTTGTTGCTTTTTGGAGCTGGAAATTACCAGGCTTCGGTAAAAAGCCTGGACACAAATAACAACCTTTACACAGCAGCCTCCTATATCACCACAAAATTCCGTCAGCATGACCAGGAAGGCTGCACCTCACTGACCCAGATACAGGACACCACAACGCTCTGCTTTCAGGAAAACATGAATGGGAAACCTTATTTTACCTACATTTATTTTGATGGCGGCCATCTGAAAGAACTGTTTACAGCCGCCAATTCCCAGGCTGATCTTTCTATGGGAACTGAATTGGCCCAGCTTCAGGACTTTCAGATTGAATCCATAGAAGATCAGTTTTACCGGATCACATTAACCGATATTGATGGACATAGTTCCAGTTTTCTGCTCCATCCAGGTGTGCCAGTCTAAAGGGTATTTAAAAAAATCCAAATAGAACACATGACCCAAAAGTATTTTGCCACAAACTCTGAAAGGAAGTTTCCCATGCAAAAAATTACTACCCATTCCAAATCCGGTCTTTTCCTCATGGAAATGATATTCGTCCTTCTTTTTCTGGGATTAACCTGTGGTGTCTGTGTACGGCTGTTCGCTGCTTCCTATATGGCACGGACCACAGCACGTGAAGATGCACACATCCAGGAGCTTATTACCAGTGCAGGGGAGATTCTGGAAGGAAGTGACGGCACTGTACAGAATTTTCTGAAACTTATGCCGGATGGAATTGCAGACCAAGACACCATTAGTTACTATTTTGATAAGCAATGGAAAAATGTTTCTGAAAAAGAGGCAGTCTATAAGATGACCATAACGCTCTCCGTTCTGGCTCCGGTCAAAGAAGCCGTTATCCGCTTTTCCAGAGCTGCTGTTTACACTGAGGATTCCAGCCTTTATGAACAGACCATCCGTTTTCCCTTTTTCAAGGCAGAGGAGGTGTCAGGCTCATGAGTGAAAAAAACAATCTTTTTTCTGCGACCGGAATTCCATCCCTGTTTCTGATTTTTGGAGTACTGATGCTGGTGATTCTTTCCCTCCTGGGATATGGAACTTCCAGACAGGATCTTCGCAGCAGTACCCTTTCGCTTAATCAGACTACTGCCTATTACAATGCCTGTACAGAAGCAACTGATTTCTATGCAGATATGGTTCAGACGCTAGAAGGATTCACTAATCAGGTTCTGGATAAGCAGGAATACTACAAACTTGTTTCTGATTATTTCAGTCAAAATCAAAACGCACAATGGGATCCTGATAAGTATATAGTTTCCTATGTGAAAGCTTTTTCTGACACCCAGAGTCTTGAAGTGCAGTTTCTAATTTTATGGAAGGACCCACAAGCAGTGCTTTCTGGTTCCTCTGATAACGCCATTGCCCGGATTCTCACCTGGAACACCATCGTAACCGCAGACTGGAACCCGGACACAAGGCAGTCCGTTTTTAAAGGAGAATAATTTTATGGAAGAAAAAGTTCAGGCTTTTCTGGAACTTGCCACCCAGAAAAAAGCCTCTGACATTTTTGTGATCGCAGGCCGCCCCCTTTCCGTAAAGATTGATGGGAAGCTCTGTACCCTGGAAGGATTTGAAGAACGTCTCATGCCTCCTGAAACAGATGAATTTATCCGTATCATCTATAAACTGGCACATAACCGAAACATCCAGCCTATGCTGGAATCCGGAGACGATGACTTTTCCATGGCTATCCCCGGGCTTTCCAGATTCCGTGTAAATACATACCGGCAGAGAGGTTCCCTCGCTGCTGTTATCCGTATCATTGCTTTTAATCTCCCAGATCCCCAGGATCTGCATATTCCGCCTGCAGTCATGGAGGCCGCCCAGCTTACCAAAGGTATGGTTCTGATCACTGGTCCTGCAGGAAGCGGTAAATCCACAACTATGGCTTGTATCATTGACCAGATCAACCACACCCGCGAAGGTCATATTATTACTCTTGAGGATCCCCTGGAATATCTTCACCGGCATGATAAATGTATTGTCAGCCAGCGTGAGATCTGTACGGATACCGCGAATTATCTTGTTTCCCTGCGCGCAACCCTGCGCCAGAGTCCGGATGTCATCCTTCTTGGAGAAATGCGTGACCATGAAACCATCCAGACTGCTATGACAGCTGCAGAGACCGGGCATCTGATTCTTTCCAGTCTGCATACTACAGGAGCAGCCAATACCATCAGCCGTATTATGGACGTCTTTGATCCCAGCCAGCAGCACCAGATTGCCATTCAGCTTTCCATGGTGCTGCAGACGGTTATCTCCCAGCAGCTGGTACCGGATGTTAACGGTCACAATATTCCTGTTTTTGAGATCATGAAGCTTACACCAGCCATCCGGAATATGATTCGTGACAATAAGGTCTACCAGATCGACGGTGTGATTGCCTCCTCTTCCCAGGCAGATATGCGTTCCATGGACACCAGCCTTCTGGAGCTTTACCGCAGCCATCAGATTACCAGGGAAACAGCCCTGAAATATTCTTCCAATCCGGAAATGTTAAAAAGGAAGCTCATGTAAAGAGCTTCCTTTTTATTGCATATTGCAGGTATGATTTTTCAAACAGGCCCAGGAACGAGCCTGTATCTTTTTTTCTTGTATCTTTTTTGTTTCTTGTGTCTATCTCTTCGTCACAGCTTTCGATGCCTGGTATTTACTTTTCACTATTCCTGACGGCTCTTTTACAAAAGCACTTACATAATAAGTATATTTCTTTCCTTTTTTCACTTTTGTATCTGTCCAGGAAGAAGTACTTCCTTTCTTAACTGTCGCTGCCAGTGAAAACTTACCGTTTCCAGTTTTTCTGTAGATATAATAGCCATCGCATTTTTTCTGTGCTTTCCACTTCAGCTTCAAGCCTTTTTTCACATTGGAAACAGAATTTATCTTCTGCAAAGAGGGGGATGACTTATATTTTCCACTGGACTTATAACTGCTCGCCACCGTTTTATTATTCACTGTGCAATAAGCTCTGACAGTGTATTCATAAACCGTGGCTGCTTTTATTTTTTTATCCTTATAGGATGTGGTTGATGCTTTTTTTACAGTAGCAAGCTTCGTCCATTTTCCAGAAGATTTTTTCCGATAGACCGCATATCCGGCAGCCCCTGAAACTTTACTCCAGGACACCGTATTATACATTCCCGAAGAAACCTTTACGGAAACAGATGGTGTGGAAAGTGTCGTCTTAACAGCTTTCTCCCCTGTAAAATCAGAATATTTCGCAGTACCATTTACCATACTGTAAGCATGTATCTTATAAGTATAAGTAATTCCAGGTTTTACCGTTGTATCCGTCCAGGAACCCACATTCCAGGCCACAGTCGTCATCTTCTTGTAATCACTGCCAGTTTCTTTTCTATATATCTGATACCCCGAAACACCGGAAACCTTATTCCATGTCAGATTGATTCTATTATAAGCCCCTGCCTGCCCCTGAAGAGAGGATGGCTTTGACACAGAAACAGCACTGCCAAGTGTCCTTGTGTGTGCCTTGATCCTTGCACATGCATTTGGACTTGTTTTTGAAAAATCATTCCATCCGCTTTGCTCATGATAACAAAAACTCTGGTTCTCTTTCAGATCTGCCTGAAATTCCACCCAGTCATACGCACTATTTGTTTCACAAAGATAATCTACCGCACCAGAACCAATATTCGTAATGACTACGGAATACAGCGTTCCATTCATCAGATTCACTTCTGGTACCGAAACTGTGGAAATGCCGGCATGCTCCTGATAAAATTTAACTGGTGTACTGTATGCCGGTGTTCCACTTACCGGATTGCTTTTATCCGTCAGGTTCGTATAAACCTGAATACTGTAAGAACCTCCATCCGTATATGTGGCAAGGACAACTTCTCCTAACGCTTCTCCTTTTCCATTTCCCGCCTTTGCCTGAAAAACATTGGAAACAGCTGAAATACCGCCACTTCCAGACGGATACAGCTTCAGTTTACTCAATGCACTGGAACCGTCATAGAAGTAATTGTTTTTGTATTTGGGATTCGTGGTCGCTTCTGCTGCTACAATATTATAATTGCACTTATTCTGGTAAGAAATGTAAAAATATCCACCATCTCCCCAGTCATCTCCCCAGCTGTTTCTCGCAATCCATGCGCCATCCGAGGTCACCTTGCAGTCATCATTGAAGTTTTCCCTGGAAAAATTGTCATCCCATCCAACCAGGGTTACGGCATGGTTCACCCCGGCACTTCCAGGATAACTGTATGCATACATATGCGGATTATAGTAATTGTCATACATTCCAAAAGACATGGAAACAGAACCATATTCAGAAATCAGGTTTTTAATATTATTTACAGAATAAGAAGAAAACGCTGCATTTTCCAGATAGGCAGTCGTTTTATATGCCATGCCGGAATCCGGCACTTTGTCTGAATCCAGGGTATGATCCGAATTCGTCTCATAGGGCACCTGGGATTCCAGTGCCATGCCGCTCCAGGTACTCAGGAAAATAGCAGCTAAAGTCTGGTTGCCTCCTTCTCTGTAGGAATGCTGGACAATATTCCTGTCATTTGGTGTATTTCCCAGCGGATCATTCCTGCGGTTTGCAAAGAAATATGCCAGATGCTCCTCTGACAGATCAAAGAGCCCTGTTCCTGCTCTTCTAAACGAGATTTCCAGATTGGCTGCCAACGTATAAGCCCAGCACATATTCGACGGCTTCTGGTTACGGACTGGAAGGGAAAGACTGCTTCTTGGATCGTATCTGGCAGGATAAGAAGCTGCCCGTGCGGCTCCTACACTTCCTGTCTCTTCATTTCCACTTCCAGAAGGGGGATCTACATAGCTTAACGGTGAAAGCTCCCTGATTGGTTCCAGCTGGGCTTCTATTTCCGCTTCCGTAAGCGTATCCTCCTGCCCGTCTGCTACAGGTGACGGATCATCTGGATCCATGCTTCCAAAGCCTGATTCCGCTTCTTTTATTCCGCCATCAACAAAGCCATCTACTGTATCTTCTGACTGAAATCCCCCTTCGGTTGTCATTCCATCCGAGTTATCTGAAACTCCTGTTTCTTCCTGCCCGTCTGCCGCAAATCCCTGAGTCTGGCTTTCACTTGGCATCTGCTCCGCATTTTCCTGGTCAGCTGTCACATCATTTATTCCAGAATCCACTGTGGAACTGTCATTTTCCCCGTACTCCCAGGCTGTATCTGCATTCATGGAGTCTTCTGCAATAACAGGTACTCCTGTTACAACCAGTGTTCCTGCCAGCAGGACGCTCAAAACTCCTTTTTTGAATAACTTTTTATATTGCATTTTTACTCCTGTAAGCTTTCTATCATTTTTCACTTTTTTCCAGGTATTTCTGCAAAAACCGGATCAGCTTTTCCATTTCCTCCTGCGTTCCTACTGTGATGCGCAAATGGTTGTCAATCCTGGGCTTCGGGAAATATCTTACATATATATGCTCCTGACGAAGAGACGCAAAAAGTTCGCTTGCCGGACAGCTTTTATGTGAAGCAAAAATAAAGTTTGTTTTGGAATCCGGGAAGGTAAATCCAAGAGCAGACAGCTCCTTCTTCGTCCATTCCCTTGTCTCCATGATCTTCGCACAGGTTTCCTGAAAATATGCCTTATCCTGGATTGCTGCCACGCCAATTGCAAGAGTGGTTCGGTCCATTGTATAAGAGTTAAAGGAATATTTCACATCATTCAGGAATTTGATCAGCTGTGGGTTTCCACATGCAAAACCGATTCGCATTCCCGCCATGGAACGTGATTTGGAAAATGTCTGTACCACCAGAAGATTGTCATATTTATCAATAAGCTCCAACGCAGATTTCGCCCCGAAGTCCACATATGCTTCGTCCACGATCACGATCACATCCTGGTTATGCTGCAGAATCTCTTCTATATCAGCGAGGGGAAGCTCCACGCCTGTGGGCGCATTTGGATTTGGGAAAATGATTCCACCGTTTTCTTTAAAGTAGTCTTCTTTGCGGATGCAGAAGTTCTCATCAAGAGCCTTGCACTCGTATGGAATCCGGAAAAGATCTGCCCATACGTCATAGAAGGAATAAGTAATATCCGGGAAAAATACAGGTTTACCAGAATTAAAGAAGGTAAGAAAGCTCATGGCCAGAACGTCATCTGAACCAACACCTACAAATACCTGCTCATCTTTCAACCCATAATTCTGTGCAATAGCATGTACCAGATCACCTGCTGTAGGATCCGGATAAAGACGGAGTGTGTCTGTATCAATTTCCTGAAGTGCTTTCGTTACACCTGGTGCTGGCGGATATGGGTTTTCATTGGTATTCAGCTTGATCATGTCTGGCTGGTTTGGCTGCTCACCAGGGGTGTAGGGTACTACTTTGCGAATGTTTGCTTCCCATTTATTCATTTCGGTCCATCCTCGCTTCTTCGTGTTTTCTTCCTGATAGTTTCTATTATAGATTTCTTCTATATAATTCTGTATCATGTATGTTTCCACATAATGTTTTCATTGTACTTTTTTCCGTGTGGTTTGTCAAATTGCTATTTTGTGTGTTAAAAGTCCTTCAGGAGGAACGCATTCGGACAATGGAGATTGCTCACTCGCTGGCGCAACGCTACAATGAACTAATCGCTAACTACGACTAATGCGTTCGGGAGAGCCCTCACGCATAAGTCTTCGTAAGCGCTGGATTTCATCTACGCTAAGAACGCGC
>JAQXQS010000220.1 GCA_029101305.1 Clostridia bacterium
TTATTACAACATTTTCCGGTTTATTGTCAGATTTTGGGACATTTGTGTATCTGTTTGTCATCTTACTGTCTTTCCTCTTCTTGTCTCATTTTCATCCATTACTTTTTCCACCGCATTTACAATGTTCTCATAAACTGTGCAGCGGCAGAGATTTCCTGCCATATGTTTCCGAATCGCATCTCTTGATAATTTCTCTCCACGTTCCAGTAAAACAGTGGCAGACATGATAAATCCGGGAGTGCAGAAACCGCACTGTATGGCACCTTCTTCGATAAATGCCTCCTGAATCCTGGTAAGTTCTCCGTTTTTCTCCAGACCTTCCAGTGTACGGATATTTTTACCCTCCGCCCAGACTGCCAGATAAATACAGGAGTCAATAGTCTCTCCGTCTATGATTACTGTACAGGCACCACATTCTCCTACTTCACAGCCCTTTTTTACAGAAGTCAGTCCAAGCCGGTTGCGAAGCATATCAAGCAGTGACTCCCTTACATCTACATATTCTTCAACTTCTCTTCCGTTTACTGTACATCGTACAAGCTGCATCTGCTTTTTCATATGCGGTCACCTCCTGCAAGTTCTACGGTACGTCTCAATGCCCGTGCCGCAATTTCTCCGCCGATCTGAAGACGAAATGCCCTGGATGCTCTCCAGGAATCTCTCGGATTGATTTCCTCCCGGATCAGCTGTGCTGTCTTTTCATACAGGCTTTCTTCTATCTTCATGCCCTTCAAAGCCTCTTCTGCCTTTGTGCAGCGGTACGGAACCGGAGCTGCAACTCCAAAGGTAATGCGCACATCTTCTATCACTCCTGCCTGTTGATCTACCTTGCTCACCACACTACAGCTGATCGTTGCGATATCCATGGCATTTCGCATGGAATACTTAATATAATGACCATGATATCCTTCATATTCTTTTGCAGGAATGATCACATAGGTCAGGATCTCTCCCTGACGCAAATCCACCCTGCCGGGTCCAAGATAGAAATCTTTTACAGGTACAAGACGGCCTTCCTTTCCATCTTCCAGCCTCAGCAGTGCGTTCAGGGAAAATACGGTCGGTGCACTGTCCGCACTGACTGCTCCGTTGCAGATGTTTCCACCGATAGTACCAATATTTCGTACCTGTGGTCCTCCTACCTGATCTACAGCCTCGCCAAGAACCGGAATATATTTCCTGATAATTGCATCATTTGTTATATGTGAGAAGACAGTTCCGGCACCAATATAAATATCTCCGTTATCCGCCATTTTTACACCCTGGATTTCTTTGAGCCCATGGATGCTCACCAGAGAAGTTCCGGCAAATTTTCCCTCCCGGATTTTGATCAGCACATCACTTCCTCCGGAAATGAACCTGGCATCCGGATGTTCATTCAGTAATCTCACAGCATCTTTTACACTTTCAGCCTGATAATAGTTCTCAATATCGTACATAAAATCCCCTCCCCTCTAAATAAGTCCGGCCCTCATAAAGCCATCGATCAGTCTCTGTGGTGTCAGAGGATTTTCATTAAAGGCTACACCTGTTGCATGAAGTACTGCATTACGGATTGCCGGTGCACCCGGAATTGCCGGCGGTTCACCCAGTGCTTTGTTTCCGAAAGGTCCAACCGGATCATCAAGTTCCACAAAATCCGCCTTGATATCAGGAGTATCCATCATTGTCATCAGTTTATAGTCCAGCAGGGTTCCGTTCAGTGGTCTTCCTGTTTTCTCATCCAGAATGAGCTGCTCCGACAGACCGTATCCCATTCCCATAGACATACCGCCCTGTACCTGCATTTCAGCCAGTTTCGGATTAATAAGCTTACCGCTGTCATGCACATTAATGATATGAAGGATTTTGATCTTGCCAAGCTTTATATCGACTTCCACTTCAGCAAAGCAGCATCCTGTGGCAATCGTATTTTTCTTTACCTGCTCGGAAACCTCTGCTGTAATAACAGAAGAATTGCCAAGACTGTAATAACTCTCCAATGCAAGATTTCCAAGAGATATTGCCGGATCCTTTCCTGCCATGATCCATCCATGATCAAGCCTCAGTTTCCTTGTCTCTTCAGGCAGCAGCTCTTTTGCATAAGCCAGAATCTTTTCCTTCAGAAGATTTGCGCAGTCTTTAACAACTGTTCCTGTTACAAACGACTGTCTGGATGCATAGGCACCGGTATCAAATGGTGTTACATCAGTATCCTGGACCGTCTGGATATGAACATCACTGATATCCATATTTAAAATCTCAGCCGTCATCTGGGAAAATACCGTATCAGCGCCCTGACCGATTTCAGTAGCTCCCAGCATCAGTCCAACACTTCCATCCTGATTCAGAGTCATTCTTGCACCTGCAATTTCCAGTGAGATCGGCCATACACCTGTCTTATAGGAGAAAAGTGACATTCCGACGCCTCTGCGGATATTACCTGTCTGGTTTGTATATTCTTTTCGTTTTTCTTCCCAGTGGATATAATCTGCACCTTTTTTCAGACATTCAAAAATCCCGTTGGTGTTTGCTGCGATCGGCTTCAGGTAAGCATCCTCATAATATCCTTTGATAAGATTTTTCTTTCTGAACTCCAGAGGATCCATCCCGATCTCTTTTGCAATATCATCCATAAAGCACTCAATTGCAAAACATACCTGCGGGATCCCGTATCCACGCATCGCTCCGCCTACCGGTGTATTCGTATAGACAGTATATGCCTCTCCTTTGATATTCGGACATGCATACTGCAGCCTCCAGGCAGTCAGGCCATTGGCTGCTATGGCGTGTCCATGGGAGGCATATGCTCCCTGATTGGAAATAGCCAGCATATCCTTTGCCAGAAGATGCCCCTCACTGTCAACACCTGCCGTCAGATCATACTCAATAGAATGACGGGTTCTGGTGTTGCAGAAAGTTTCCTCTCTGGTTATATCGAGTTTGACCGGTCTGCCGCCAATCTGCGTGGTAAGAAACGCATTTAACGGTTCATACAGCACATCCTGCTTATTTCCGAATCCTCCACCTATGTATGGCTTAATGACTCTGATCTTTCCCCATGGGATTCCAAGAGCCTGCCCGATCACACGCCGGACAATATGCGGAATCTGAGTGGAAGTCACAACTATGATCCTGCCATTTTCCATGTATGCACAGGAAATCGGATTCTCAATGTGGCAGTGCTGCACGATCGGGGTTTTATAACTGCGTTTTATAACTGTTTCGGATTCCTTCAGCCCTTCTTCCACATTTCCGATAAAGTAATTGGAACGGACAAGTACATTATCCTTTTTGTCGAGATGGATTGGCGGTTTGCTTCCATACATGGATTTACGCGGATGGATTTCTACCGGATATTCTTCATATTCAACTTCGATCAGGCGCAATGCCCTCTGGGCTGTGATTTCATCTTCTGCCACTACAGCAGCAATATCATCTCCGTAATAACGGACTCTTCCGGTAAGGATATTGCGGTCTGCAACATCCTGATGAGCCAGCTCCACAGACCAGGGATGTCCCGGCGTAGGATAACAATGATTCGGTACGTCTTTAAAAGTAACCACTTTTACTACGCCGTCCAGAGCCTCTGCTTTACTGGTATCGATTGATTTTACGATACCGTTTCCGATCTTTGCGTGATAGATTTTTGCCACCAGACAGTTGGCAGGAACCAGGTCATCAGTAAATTTTGCACGTCCTGTAACTTTGTCATAGGCATCTACTCTTGGAACACTCTTTCCAATCATGTTTTCACCTTCTCTGTATTTATTTTTGGTTATTATATAGAAGGAGCCGGACACACCCCAAGGTATCTGTCTGTTCCCCTCAGGACTTATGTCCGGCTCCGAACCATGCTACTTTCCTTCACCTTTTTTCTGACATCAGGCGAATTTACTTTTTATTTGCATAATTGTTATCTGTTTTCTGATTTGAGTATAGCATATTTGGATATGAAATTGCAATCTTTTATTCAATTTTTACGTATTATTTTCCTATTAACGAAGTTGTCTGATTGGGTTATTGTTCACTGAGAATATCCTTTGTAATGTATTACTAAGAACAAAGTGAACAGTAACCTGATTTATTTAACGTATTTCTGTCAATATTCCATGCAGGTCATGGATAACGTGTCTTGGGCATTTCACTGCGCACATACCACAGCTCAGACATATGGATTCCTCGATCACAGCACAGCTGTCTTTTACTTTTATCGCACCGGCTGTACAGGTCTTCTCGCAGATTCCACAGCCGATACAGCTGACGTCACACTGTTTCTTTGCTTCTGCACCTTTTTTCTTATTGGAACATTTTACCACAATGTAGTTTGCACACTCATGGACATGGATCACTTTCTGTGGGCAGACTTTTGCGCAGGCACCACAGCCAATGCATTTCTCCTCATCCACTTCCGCCACACCATACTCATTGATGGAAATGGCTCCGAATTTACATTTATCTATACAGGCTTTACATCCGATACATCCATCTGCACAGCCGGCCTCACCTTCGGCTGATCTGCATCCCCCATTACATGCAACTACAGCCGCGCGATATGGAAATTTCTTCTTTACTGCCATATTCAGCACTTCCTTTCATATGGTGTTCCGGTCAGAGGAAGACTATACTGTCTTTCACCATTCCATCTGAAATATGCATCTGCAATTGCAGGTGCAGTTGGGATAGAGGTGATCTCACCGATTCCAATGGCACCACAGGCTACATTCAGTCCCGGTTTGTCAACAACGATGGCATCGATTTTCGGAATCTCATGAGAGCGGAACAGACCAAGCGATCCATACTTGTCAATTGGTTTACAGTTCTCATCGATCGGATAATGCTCTCTCAGTGCAAATCCTATGGACATCACTACGCCGCCCTCGATCTGGCCTTCACAGGACAGTGGATTGACTGCTTTGCCCACATCATGTGCAGCAACCATTTCCTCAATCTTACCTGTTTTCTTATCCAGGATACATACCTGCGTCGCATAGCCGTAAGCTACATGTGAAACAGGATTCGGCACATTTGCGCCAAGAGGATCTGTCTTTGCAAGATATTCCCCATAATAAATTTTGCCGATCAAATCATCAATGGTCTTACCTGCATTGCGGTCCTCCATAACCTTATCGCAGGCTCTGCGGCAGGCTTCTCCTGTTACCAGAGTCTGTCTGGAGCCGGAAGTTGTACCTGAATCCGGTGCGAACCAGGTATTACTTCTCTCATATACAATATCTTCATGCTTCAGATCTGTATTGGTGACTACCATCTGTGTCAGGACTGTACCAAGTCCCTGGCCGATACAGGAAGCACCGGAATAGATGTGCAGCTTTTTATCTTTCTCAAATACGAGTTTCACGCGGCCTGTATCCGGGATACCGACACCGACACCGGCATTCTTCATGGCGCAGCCGATTCCCACCGGTTTTCCTTCTTCCAGGGCAGCATCATACTTCTTCTTTACAGCTTCCAGTGTCTCCACAAGACCTGTGGAATTATCTACGATCTGACCATTCGGAAGCGTCTCACCGGGACGGATCGCATTGCGGTAACGGATTTCCCATGGAGTGATACCTACTTTGTCTGCCATCATATTCAGCAGGGTTTCTGTTGCAAAACAGGTCTGGGTTACACCAAACCCGCGAAACGCTCCGGCAGGCGGATTGTTGGTATAATAAGCAGTTCCTTCAATCTCGAAATTCTCATAATGATAGGGACCTGCCGCATGAGTACATGCACGTTCCAGCACAGGACCGCCAAGTGAGGCAAATGCACCTGTATCTGATGCTACTTTCGCTTTTACCCCCATGATATTGCCGTTCTCATCGCAGCCCATGGTCATATCCATATAAAACGGATGACGCTTCGGATGAACCAGCAGGGATTCTGCTCTGGTCCGTTTCATCTTCACCGGTTTCTTAGTAGCATAAGTGAGCAGCGCAGCCAGATGCTGTACTGTCATATCTTCCTTTCCGCCGAATCCGCCGCCTACAAGTGCATTCTGTACCTTTACTCTGTCCGTTCCAAGTAACAGGGAACACTCATGTAATGTCTGGTGTGCAGACTGATCTGTGGAATATACGAAAATATCTCCGTCCTCATCATACAAAGCTACTGCGCACTCAGGCTCAAGAAATGCATGTTCTGTCCATGGGGTTTCAAAATGATGACTGATCACATATTTGGAATTACGGATTGCTTCATCTGCATTTCCTCTGCTGATATGTTTATGTGCACAGATATTATTTTCTTCTTCATCAAACACCTTCGGTGCATCCTCTGCCGCTGCTTCCTCAATTGTACGAATATGAGGCAGCACTTCATATTTTACTTTGATCAGTTTCTTAGCTTTCTCAGCTGTTTCTCTGTCTTTTGCAGCAATAACGGCAATGGCATCTCCAAGATAATGTGTCAGACCCCCTACAGGTATCAGTGAATACTGATCATGTTTCAGATGTCCGATCTTATTCTCTCCCGGAATGTCCTCTGCTGTTAATACCGCTTCTACCCCGGGAAGTGCCTTTGCTGCTGCTGTATCGATCTCAAGTACACGTGCACGTGGATATTTACTTCTGAGTGCCACCCCATACAGCATTCCGTCAAAGTAAAAATCATCCGGATATTTGCCGGTTCCCAGTACTTTCTCCTCCACATCCACTCTGGATACTCTGTGTCCTATATTCCAGTCCGGATCCAGATCATCCGGGATCACACCCGTCTTTAAAACTTTCGCAGCCAGCCTTACTGCATCCATAATTTTTACATAGCCCGTGCAGCGGCAATAGTTATTGCGCAGTGCATATTTAATCTCATCATCTGTGGGCTCTTTGTTCACGTCCAGAAGAGCCTTTGTACACATTACCATACCCGGAATACAGAATCCACACTGAACAGCACCTGCTTTTCCATAAGCGTAGGTATAGACTTCCCTCTCCCATTCAGTCAGTCCTTCTACTGTGATCACTGTCCTGCCATCCAGTAAATCTGTGTCCGGCACACATGCCTTGCATGTTTTTCCGTCAATTATAACTGTACAGGCTCCGCAGGCTCCTTCACTGCAGCCGTCCTTCACTGAAGTCAGATGAAGTTCATCCCTCAAAAAGCGCAGTAGTTTCTGATTTCCGGTCGGTTCGACCTTTTGTCCATTGACTGTAAATACTGCCATATCGGACTCTCCTTTCTTTTTCGCACGTCTGCCAATTAGGGCAGTCAGCCAGAGTTTACCTCTTTCTGTTTTTTATCTGCCTGTGATACCGCATGAATTTATTACAAAAGTAACATGCGGCCGCGATTCAGCCTGATATGCAACACTGTCCACAGCCTTTTTCTGCTGTGGACAGCGTTAAATATTTCTTTATACGTTATCTGATATTACAAATTTAAAATTATTTTACAGCTCTTTATTCCTGTTTTCAGACACGCTCTAGGATCATCATTTCATGATCAGATAGCTGTAATCATCGATTACTGCACAGATCAGTCTGCGAAGACCTTCGTACAACTTATCATTTGCATCATCTGCCTTGCAGTCGGAAATCTGACCAAGGAGACGAACCTTGCACTCTTTTGTCTCCGGATTGATCACTGCAAATCCATCATTTGTGCTGTCTGCCATATCTGCCTCAGAAGCGAATAATGTGAATTTATCCTTGTACGGTGCACTTGCATATGGACAGAAGCTCTTGCAGTTGCCGCATTCGTTACACATATAATCTACATGGATCACCTGATTCATTGCCATTCCCGGAACTTTGATGGAGATGTTTGCTCTGTTTGGACATACATCTATACAATTCTCACAGACTTTATTACAGGTCAGACAGCGCTCACTTTCGTTCGCAGCATCCTTGCTTTCTTTGAGTATTGCTTTTTTGGAGTAACAGTCTTTTTCTGTTCCCGGTACAGGCTGTCCTTTTACAATATCATGTCCAAGGATTGCTTTTGCAGCAACCTGTGCGTCGCGGATCGCTTCTACGATCGTAGCAGCTCCCCTTGCACCGTCACCGACAACGTAAACGCCTTCTGCACTTGTCTCCATTGTCTTATCATTGATGCGGGCTTTTCCACGCTCATTGACCGCAATACCATTTGCTTCATAGAACTCAGTCGGAACTTTCTCGCCAACTGCAACGATCACTGTATCAGCCAAAACTTCTTCTGTTTCGCCCGTTTCTGTTACACCTGCACGTCCGGAAGCATCCATGCTGCCAAGTTCCATCTTCTTACAGAGCAGTTTGCCGTTTTCCAGAGATACAGGAGAAAGAAGTTCTTTGAACTCTACGCCCTCTTCCAGTACTTCCAGTAACTCATCTTCTGCTGCTGGCATATAGCGTTTGGTTCTTCTGTATACCAGGTAAACATGTTCTACACCTTCTGTACGTTTCGCAGCTCTTGCAGTATCCATGGCAGTGTTACCGCCACCGATCACAACTACGTTTTTACCCAGCGCAACCTTACCGTCAGTTGCTTTGAAATCTCTTAAGAATTTCAGAGCATTGATGGTTTCACCCTTTTCAAGCTTCAGAGTACCCGGTTTATTTGCACCTGTTGCAACGATCACTGCATCATAACCCTGTGCTTTTAATTCCTGTACAGATTTCACTTCTGTACCTGTTTTGATCTCCACACCCATCTTCTGGATGAAGGAAACATCTTTATCGATTGCATCATCAGAGATACGGAATCCCGGGATCACATAACGGATCACGCCGCCGGCTTTCTCTTCTTTCTCAAATACTGTTACAGAAGCACCTGCTCTTGCAAGGAAGTATGCAGAAGCAATACCTGCAGGACCTGCACCTACAACAGCTACTTTCTTACCGTCTGCTGTGCCTGCTTTGATCTCACCGATCACTGTATCATATCCGTTTTGTGCTGCGATGAGCTTAGTGTTGCGGATATTTACAGGTTCTTCATAGAAGTTACGTGTACATTTGTACATACAGTTGTGCGCACAGAGAGTACCTGTGATAAATGGAAGTGCATTTTTCTCAAGGATAACTCTTAATGCCTGTGCATAATCGCCTTCTCCTGCCAGCTTCACATAGGTTGTGATATCCTGGTGGATCGGACATCCTTCTTCGCATGGAGCAAAGAAACAGTCAAGGAGCGGAACCTCTGAATCAGTTTTTCTCTTAGGAAGCGGTTTGATGCTCTTTACATGGTGAGCGTCTTTTTTCGCATCCTCGGCCAGCTGCTCAAGTGCAGCTACATCAATGCCTTTCCATTCTTTCACACCGTCAGCCATTACTTTCTCTGCCATCTGGGTAAATCTCTGATATCCGCCCGGCTTCAGAAGTGTAGTTGCCACTGTTACAGGCCATACACCACATCCGACGATACGGTCGATATTATAGTAATCAGCACCGCCTGAATAAGCGATACGGAGTTTTCCGTCAAATTCCCGGGAAAGTCTGGCTGCAAGAGAAATGGATAACGGGAAAAGAGATTTTCCGGACATATACATTTCTTCGCTTGGAAGTTCATTTCTTGTAACATCTACAGGGAATGTATTAGTGATCTTCACACCAAATGCAAGGTTCAGTTCATCTGCAAGTGCCTGCAGTCTCTTAAACATCGGAATAGCATCTTCATACTGTAAGTCATCTTTGAAATGGAAATCACCGAATACCATATAATCATATCCCATGTCATCCATGGTCTTTCTGGCAAATTCATATCCCAGAAGAGTCGGGTTACATTTGATAAATGTGTTCAGGTGTTTCTCTTTAAACAGATGATTTGCAATGCTCTCAATCTCGTTTGGAGGACATCCATGGAGAGTAGAGATTGTTGCGGAATTACAGATATCAGACGGAATCGCCTCAATATCCTCTTTTGTAACTTTTTCAAATTTATCTACATTGTCCAATAACCACTGTTTACATTCTTTAAAGATTTCAGTATCTTTTGCTTCCATCATACTGTCAATGAAAGTATTAACCTTTGGCTCTTTGATCCCTGCAAGATCATATCCAACGGAAATATTGAACTGAAATCCGTCCTGTGCACCCAGATCAAATTCTTTGGCGATCACATGCAGGATAAACCATGCTTTAATATATTCTCCCATTGCCTGAGGAACATAAAGCTCTGTAGACCATTCACAGTTATATCCTTCATCATCTGCAAGGATACATGGTCTGTTGATACAGGCTGCAAGCTCTGCACCGTCCATCTTCTGAACTGTTTTCAGCTCAAAGAAACGTGCGCCTGCATAATAAGAAGCAACAATGTTCTGTGTTAACTGTGTATGCGGTCCTGCTGCAGGTCCGATCGGTGTTTCCAGATTTCTCTCAAATATATTCAGCTTCCTGTCAGTTCCCGCTGCATAAGCTCTGTGCTGTCCGAAAACTGTTCCTTTTGTTTTCTTTTCTTCTAATACCCAGTTCATTAACTGTTCAAAGGGCATACAGGTCATGACTTCACTCATAATCCGATCCTCCATTATTTCATACGGTATGGCTTCTCTTCATCCGTTCTATATTTTATTTACATTTATTTTTGCCAGGCAGAAAACTTATCTTCTTTACAATTCTTTACAGATTAACCATTAATATCATCTGCAAGTTCTTTTGCAGCCTGACGGCAGTCTGCCATAACTTTTGCCTCGTCGCATACAAGGACTTCGCGGTCTTTCATCAGGACTTTACCGTTACATACAGTAGTCTGGACCATGCTTCCGTTTACACCGAACATCAGATGTCCGTTAATGTTGCTTTCATTCATTGGTGTCAGCGGATCATAATCGATCACGATCACGTCTGCTGCCGCACCCTCTTTCAGGACACCGAGCTGTTTCTTAAAGTATCTGTTTGCAATCTTTGCATTTCCTTCAAAAAGCATCTGTGGAACTTCTCCCCAGGCTGCGTTCGGGTCGCAGAGGCTGTGTTTGTGTAAAACATTTGCAACCTTCCAGGATTCCATCATATCATGAGTATATCCGTCTGTACCAAGACCCGTGAGGATTCCCTTCTGTACCATTCTCATGGTTGGAGGACATCCGCATGCATTACCCATGTTAGATTCCGGGTTATGTACAACCATGGTATCTGTATCTTTGATCAGATCCATCTCATGTTCATTCACATAGATACAGTGACCGAGTAAAGTCTTCGGTCCAAGGATGTTCCAGTCATGAAGACGGTCAACAATACGTTTGCCATGCTCTTTCAGACACTGATGGAGATCGTAAATGCCTTCTGCTACATGGATGTGATATCCAACACCTTCCGGTTTCAGTTCATTGCAGAGAGCCATTGTCTCATCAGAGATTGTAAAGGATGCATGCATACCCATCATTCCGGCGATCATATCACTGTCGTCTGCAAGTGCATGCTTGATAAAATTCACGTTCTCCATTACAGATTCTCTGGATTTCTCCATTCCGTCACGGTCAGAAATCTCATAGCAGAGGCAGGTACGCACACCTAAATCCTTCGCAGCTTCCTCGATCGCATTGAGGGAACCTGTAATATGGCCAAAGCTTGCATGGTGGTCAAACACTGTGGTTACACCATTCTTGATAGAATCAATGTATGTAGCATATGCAGAAAGCTTTGTCTGCTCCAGTGTCAGATGACGGTCAACTGTCCACCATAAGCCGTCCAGAATATCCAGAAATCCCTGAGGATTATATCCGTTAATGCTTAAGCCTCTTGCGAAGGAGCTATAGATATGCTCATGGGCATTAATAAATGCCGGCATGATAACCCCACCCTTCACATCAAAAAATTCAGCATCCGGATAAACTTTCTTTACCTCTTCAGTTACCCCCACCATTACTATGGTGTTACCATCCATTGCTACAGCACCATTCTCCAGGAATGGGTTGGATGCGTCCTGTGTGATCATTCTTCCATTACCAATTACCAGCATATAGTTCCTCCTTTTACTTGTTAAAAACTACCAATTCGCTACTGCTTTTTACCTTTTGTTTAGGAATTATGTACTAATACTGTAACATACTTCTCCGGATAATGCAAGTAGAATTTACAAAATTTTTTTGGTCTTTCAAATTTTTTTTAGGCTTTATACTATCTCCGGTGAACAGATAAAAAAAGAACGGGGCAGTCATTGATGACAATGAACAACCTCGTTCTTTTTTTGATTTTCCTGTTTTCTGATGAAACTGATTTTATGACAAATTTTCAGGTTTGTCAACAATTTTTGTAAGATAGGAGAGTTATCCTTCCATAATCGCAGAATTAACCCTGAGCTGTTTTCGTCCATTCTTCCAGAGATTCTCATCCAGCTCCACCTCATAGCCGCCGCCATTTCTCACATGCCACTCATAAAATGGTTTCTGTATATCTGCATACTCTTCCATGATATTCATGATCGTACCGCCATGGATGACAAGTGCCGCCTCTGCCACATGGCTGCGGATACATCCGGACACAACCCTGTCAAATCCTCTCAGGTTTCTGCTTTTAAACCCTTCCCTGCTTTCTCCTCCCGGAAAAGGCAGAGTACCGTTGCTGTCAATCCATTCCTGATAGTGCGGATTACCTTCCAGCTCTTTATAGTTCTTATTTTCAAACTCTCCGAAATCGCATTCTGCCAGTTCTTCAATAATATATACCGGCTCTCCCGGAAAAAGAATCTCTGCTGTCTGCACGCATCGTTTCAGAGGACTTACATAAACCGCCTGAACCTTTGGATAATCCATCTTATGCAGAAACTCTGTTCCCTCCTGACATAACGGCTCATCCGTTGTGCCGATATATCTGGAAAGTTTATTCCCTTCTGTTTTTCCATGTCTGATCAGCCATAACTTAATCATCTTTGATCACCGTTCCGATCCCGCAGATCACACGCGTCACCTTATGGCTGTATGCTGCCAGCTTCGTACATACACGCCCTACAGCCTCTCTGTATTTTCTGTCAAAAGCATCCACAGGTACAACCCCGTACCCTACTTCCTGAGAGACAAGGACAATATCCGGATTCTTACAGATGATTTTTTCCGCAAGATCTGACACATCTTTTCCATTCTCCAGTTCACTGCGGATATACTGCTGAAAACCAGTCACACCCTGAGCATTCATCAGTTCCTCCTCTGTGACAGAACCGCCGTCACTCCACCTTAACTGTGGATACTGTTTCCTGGCATATTCAGTCTTTCCCTGATATGCACCGCCGATTATCATTTCCATACTCTTCTCCTCAAAAATTAGAAACCACCGCCAGGATCAATGCCATCCCAACTTCACAGATACAAAGAAAGAATCCCGAAATATCCCCGGTTGTCCCGCCAAAGTACTTCATCGCAATATGATGATAATACCAGAAAATCAGCAAAGCTCCCACAAAAGCCAGACTTCCCCATACAGGCCGGATCAAGATCATTCCCACAGCCAGAAGCACCAGATAGACGATCAGCACATTTCTCGAGAGCACATCTGAAGAATTTCTGGAAAACTCAGCAACTGTACCGTCTGCCTTTGCTTTCGGAAAGGTAATAACTCCAATCCCTGACAGACATCTGGAAACCATAAAGCCAAGGCTCAGAATTCCGATCGCCCTCATATTCTCTGCACTGTTAAACAACTGACTGTAAGCGCCGTACCAGGCAATGAAATATACCGCCGCAGTAATAACGGCAAAAGCACCTGCATGGGAATCCTTAAGAATCTCCAGCCTTCTGCTTCTCTCCTGCCAGGAACTCAGGGCATCCGAAGTATCCAAAAGACCATCCACATGGATCCCGCCTGTCACAAATACAGGTACCAGCACCAGCACTGCTGTCACGAATCCCGGCTGATACCCAAACCGAAGTCCCAGATACGCCACCAGCATAGTCAGCCCGCCGATCACAGTTCCGATAAACGGAAAAAAACAGAACATATACTTCATGTTTTCCTTTGTCCAGTCAGCGCGTGGCATGGGAATCTTAGAAAACATGGCAAATGCCACCTTAAAATTATTCCATAAAGATTTCATTGATCAATTCCTCTTTTTCATAGTATGTCAATCCTGTCAAATAGATTATTTGCAAAGATTGCTGCGGGTATCTGCAGATTTGTGAAAGACAGGTATCCCATATACAACTTCCACCACCTCATCAGCTCTCTGCGCAGCAGCCTGATTGATTTTTCCCAGATATTCCAGATAAGAATCCATATCTCCATCAAACACAACCGCATCTGAAAAAATCTCATTTGTAACGATTACCACATGAGCAGCTTGTTCCAGCAGATTCTCAATCCCTTTTGTAACTTCCGAAACTGTCCGGTCATGGGCTCCCTGCTCTTCAAACATTTCATTTGCCACCAGATTCGACATACATTCCAGAAGCACCACACATCCGGCAGGCAGTTTCACATTTTTGAGTCCTGTATAGCACTCAACTGTCTCGAAACCTTTTCCTGCACGCATCTTTTGGTGTCTCTCGATCCTTTTATGGCTCTCTTCATCAAAAGGGTGCATGGTCGCTATGTAAATCCTCTGTGCATCTCCGAAAGAAAGCACCCTGTCTTCCGCAAAAGCGGATTTTCCGCTCCCGCTCCCCCCTGTCACAAGCGTCAGCATTATTTCAGCTCCTCATACTGTTCCACATGGATATCATCAAAAGTACTCATAGAATGATAAACCGCTGCTGCCAGATCAAGGATCGGGAATAAAGCTACTGCTCCGGTTCCCTCGCCCAGACACATATCCGCATGAATGATTGCCTCTTTCCCCATATTCTCAAGGATCAGATGGGCAGCAGGCTCTTTTGATACATGGGATGCAAGAATATAATCCCTCGCAGCCGGGCAGATACGCATGGCGATCAGTGCAGAAACACAGGAAATAAATCCGTCCATGACTACAGGAATACCATAAACCGCACCTCCCAGAAAGACACCTGCCATTCCAGCGATATCAAGACCGCCTACCTTTGCCAGAACATCAATGGCATCCTCAGGATCCGGTTCATTTAATGCAATGGCTTTTTTGATCGCATTGATCTTGCGCACAAGTCCCTCGCTGGTCAGACCTGCGCCGCGCCCTGTCATTTCTTCCACCGGCTGTTTCAGCAACACAGAAGCAACTGCACTGCTGGTGGTTGTATTTCCGATTCCCATTTCCCCTGTTGCCAGAATCCGGTAGCCCTTATCATTCAGTTCCTTTACCATGTCAATGCCTGCTTCAAGCCCCTTTACAGCCTGTTCTCTTGTCATGGCAGGACCCTTGGTCATATTCTGTGTACCATAGGCAATTTTATGGTCTGTGCGGACTTTTGTGTCCGTCACCATCCCCATATCCACCGGAAAAATCTCCGCATGGTTCTGCTTACACATCACACCGACAGATGTGTCATATTTCAGAAAATTCTCGGCAACGATGGCAGTAACTTCCTGTCCGGTCTGTGTCACACCCTCTTCTACCACGCCATTATCCGCGCACATGGCGATCAGACCTCTCCTGGAAAGATCCACCTCTGCGTTTCCTGTAATTCCCGCGATCTGGATCAAAAGAGTCTCCAGTTTTCCAAGAGAATGCAGTGGTTTCGCAATACTGTCCCATCTTTTCTGTGCAATCTCCATGGCATTGTGATCTAATGGCTTAATCTTTGCAATAGCTTCTTCCAGAGTCATGAGTTTTCCCTCTTTTTTCCTTCATTATTTTGATTTGCCTGTTGTAAACACAAAAAATTTACTGAATACATAATTCAGTATCAACACAATAAACTGTGTCAGGAATTTCCCGATCATATCATTAAGCCCCATCACTGACACAAGCAGCCATACACCGCCAACCTCGATCACCATAGTGACCAGTCTGGCACTGACAAATTTGCAGAATGGCTGAACATGATCCTTCAATGTCTCGCATTTATCCTGAAAAACATACTTCGAATTTACCACATAGGCAAACAGGATCGCCAGGATGATCGAAATAATATTGGCGATATTCAGCTCCACCTTCAGCTTTCTGAGAATGAAAAAGCTGACCAGATTTACCATAGTGGTACATCCGCCAAAGAAAATATAGCGGATAACGGAACTTTCATACATTTTTCTGATCCATTGCTTCATAAAATATATCCTCTCAGTCCTGTATATTTCCATTCTTAATTACTTTTGAAATAATATATCTCGGTCTGCGCTTTACTTCTTCATAAATCTTGGAAATATAATATCCAATGATCCCAAGACTGATCATCATGGCACTTCCCACCAGAAGCAGCACCATCAGCAGGGTGGTATAACCTTCCACTGCAGAACCTGTAAAATACTGCACAAGCGAATAGACCATAAGTACCAGCGAACAGATAAAACATATCGCTCCTGTGATTGTAACAAACTGCAGCGGAAAAGTAGTAAATGCCACTATATTTGTGAACGCATATTTCACCAAAGACCACGGAGACCACTTGGAAACGCCGGCCTCTCTCTCCTGCACCTCAAATTCCACACTGGTAGTCTTATATCCCACCCAGGAAGAAGTAGCCCGAAAGAACATATTCCTCTCAGGCATAGACAGAATACTGTCCACAGCCTTCCTGTCCATCATCTTAAAATCCGAGGCATCCTTCATATTTACCTTAGTTGCCTTAGACATGATATCATAGAAAAATCCTGCACTTTCTTTATGTAAAAAGCCCTCTTTTCCTCTGTCTGCCTTCACGCCCTCGATCACTTCATAGCCTTCCTGCCACAGCCTGTACATCTCAAGAAGTGTCTGCGGCGGATGCTGCAGGTCACAGTCCATGACAGCCACCACATCTCCACAGGCCTGCGCCAGCCCTGCGAAAATCGCTGCTTCCTTTCCGAAATTTCTGGAAAAAAGAACGCCTGTCACATTCACATCCCTCTCTCCTGCCTTCTGAATTTCTTCCCATGTCCGGTCGCCGGAACCATCGTTTACAACCACCAGCTCATAGGGAATTTTCGCTTCTGTAAGAACTTCCGCCAGCACCCGACAGGTTTTCCCAACCATCAGCTCCTCATTATATGCCGGAAGTACCACTGATAATTTACTCATGATGTCATTCCTCATTTTGTTTCATTCATTTACAACAGACCAATTTCTCATTCACTGTCTGTTACTCCTGTAAATATTTTCTATAATGTCAGGGGCAAAAGGTATTTTACTCCTAAGCACTTTACAGCTCCCGCAATTCTTATTTCTACTTTATTATACACAAATTTACAGAAATGTCCATTCCAATAATTTGCATGCTCCAGTGTGTCAAACACTTCACAGGATAGTAGCACGTATATTACTGTTTTCTTCGTTCTCAGTAACGAGACTCAAATTCATTCCAGACTTTCCGGAAGCAATGGAATTTGGATTACTTTTTCTTCTTAAACACCAGCATTACATATATAACCAGCCCCAGAACAGAAAGAAGCATTCCCGCTTTCAGATAAGGCGTACAATATGTCAGGCGTATCTCATGTGAACCAGGTTCCAGTTTCAGAGCCATAAACATGGTATTCGCCTTCTGAAGCTTCGTTTCTTTCCCGTCCACATAAGCCGTAAATCCCTTACTATACGGAACAGACAACACAAGAGCTTTCCTTTCGGAAACACTGATATCCCCTGTAATCTCGTTAGTTCCCATTTTTACATTCTCGAGAGCTTCTTCACCCAGCTTCACAGTTTTTTCCTCAATCCCCTGCACCGGCTGGCTCACAACTCTTAATTTATCATAGGTATAAACACCTGTATTGGCAAAGGTGATCGTCATAGTACGAACCCCTGATCTGGAATATCCCATATTGCAGAGAAAATCATGCCGTCCACTGTAGGCATTATACTTATCCGTAAAAATCTTTATGGTCTTGGTCACATCATTGGAGCTGACTGTCATAGCCGCTTCCTTTGATTCCTTCCAGTATCGCCACCGGCTGTCCTCATCAAGAACCTTATTTTGGTCATACTCAGACATTTTCTTCCACTGACTGTTACCAATCAGTTCTCTCGGTGAAAGACTGTCATAATCCAGATTATCTGCGATCAGGTAATTCTCACTGTCCGTAAGACCATGGAACACAAGCTTCAGCTGCGCCCCTTCCTTCGTCACCCTGATTGCTCCCTTAGACAGAGCACAACCATCCCCTGTCTCCATACGATACTGGATATTCTCATTATCAGCATCAACAGATGCCTCAGGCAGTGTACTCTCCTCAAGCACCACACCGTCCATCAAAGCCTGCTGCTTTTTTACCACATCCATTTTCTCATATTCCGATTCAGGAATATAACTGTCATAAGTATAACCCAGAGGCAGTGCATTCTCATTCTCATAAGCCCTGCACTCACTTTTTCCCTTTCCTGCAGAGCCCTTCTCTTTATTATATCCATAGGAAAGATAGCGGAAATTATCACCACTTA
Organism: Clostridia bacterium; assembly: GCA_029101305.1. Lineage (GTDB taxonomy): Bacteria > Bacillota > Clostridia > Lachnospirales > Lachnospiraceae > Blautia_A. Next base: position 18,310 of record JAQXQS010000220.1, read on the forward strand.
TCACAAAATATTTCACAGAAGCCAGCCTGTCCATAATCGTCCTTCCGTCCAGGTTCTCATAATGCTGCTCCCATGGCGTATTCAGATACATCTCACTGAAAAAATCACTGATACTGCTGTTTGCAAGACTGAAATAATAAGCAGTACTGTTCGTACCCATATACATAGAAGTATTATCATAGGGCAATGCCCCATACTGGTCATAACGATAGACACCTGAATCCCCGGCTGCAAGAACCGCCTTATCCGTATTCGACTCCAGCTTATCCAGCGACTCCTCTTCGGCTGCAAACTCTGACAGATAATCCTTCTCATAAGAATACTGATAAGAAACATTCAACATAATGCTCACCACAAGCAAAGCACTGAGAAGCCCGCACATATACTTCCCCTGAAGAAAAATATTTCCAAAAGAAGTAACCGTAAACACAGCCAATACCAGAACCAGCACACCGGCCATATTTCTCTGCGTCCTTGCAGCCTTCGCAAACAGAGCCAGCACACAATACGCCACCGTCATGACAAAAATCTTCTTCTTTTCCCTCACAGTCAGAGTAAACAGCTCAGGATATGCCTTCACGAAAATATACGCGATCATCATCCCATAAGCCCAGATCCACCTGTTGGACACATAAGAGAAACCATTGAGCACATGCCCTGCAAAAGGCACCAGCAAAAACAGATTCAACAGCCCAAATCCTAATTTCAGATCCAGATACTTCTTCTTCCTGGAGAAAAGCACAAACACACCCGCCATAGCAACAGCAGAATACCCGGCAACCCCCCACTGGATCATATTCTCCCCGATCAGATCGCCCAGATACTTCTCAT
>JAQXQS010000221.1 GCA_029101305.1 Clostridia bacterium
ATCGCACAGGCTAGACTGTATGAGTAAGTAGGGCGATAGCCCGGATTACGAATACAGTCGGCGATTGTGGGAGCGCCAAGGGGCGCGGAACAATCGACTTTCATTCATGGTGATGTCTGCGTAAGCAGACATGTCCGTTTAGTTACTGCAAAAAGAAAGCAGGGAATCCTGTAAAAGATTCCCTGCTGGGTGCACAACGAAAAAATTACGCCATATGCACAGTCACATGATATTCTGTTTTACCATCTTCAACCGGCACCACATTGCCTTCTACACGTCTGCCATCCACTTCCAGGTAAGCAACACCCTTCTGGACATTGCCAGGATTCTTCACATCGAAGTGATAAGTAGCACCACGGAAACGGCGGGTGAGAGTGAAGTCACCAAAGCCTTCCGGAATACAAGGATCAATGGAAAGACCGTCATAAGATGGCTGTACGCCAAGGATTGCCTGGGAAAGGTTTACAAAAGTCCAGGCTGCGGTTCCGGTAAGCCAGCTGTTTTTGGCTTCGCCATGGCGGGCTGCATCACGTCCTGCGATCATCTGGGAATAAACATAAGGCTCGGTCCGGTGGATTTCGCTGATGTTTTCGATATAAGACGGGCAGGTCTTTTTGTAAATCTCGAAAGCACGGTTTCCTCTGCCGATAACGGTTTCGGCAATGGAAATCCAAGGATTGTTATGGCAGAAGATTCCGGCGTTTTCTTTGTATCCCGGTGGGTAGGAGGAAATTTCACCAAGATTCAGGTAATATCTGGTGTAAGCGGGCTGGTGAAGCATGATACCATATTTGGTATCCAGACGCTCTTTTACAGAATCCAGTGCTTTCTTGGCGAGACCTTCTTTTACGCCGATTCCTGCAATGATGCAGAAGCCCTGTGGCTCAATGAAAATCTGTCCTTCTTCACATTCATGGGAACCAACCTTCTGGGAGGTGGCATCATATGCACGGAGGAACCACTCTCCATCCCAGCCGGCATCAAGAACTGCCTGGTACATTTCATCAACTGCCTTCTGTGCGATGGCAGCGTCCTCATCTTTGCCAACACGTCTGCAGATCTCTGCAAATTCATTGCCATATTTTACATACATTCCGGCAATAAATACGGATTCCGCAACTGGCCCTTCGGATGGACCGGTGGTCTGGAAGGATTCTCCTGGTTCATTAGAGAAACAGTTCAGGTTCAGACAGTCATTCCAGTCTGCGCGGCCGATCAGCGGAAGCTTGTGCGGTCCAAGGTGGGTGCGGCTGTATTCGAAGGAACGGCGGAGGTGCTCAAAAAGTGGAGCTGCTTTTTCCATATGGCAGTCAAAAGCAACCATCTCATCCAGAATGGAGTAGTCTCCGGTTTCTTTTAAGTAAGCAGCTACAGCTGCGATCAGCCACAGCGGGTCATCGTTAAAGCCGCTTCCGATATCCAGGTTGCCCTGTTTGGTAAGTGGCTGATACTGATGGTAAGCGCTTCCGTCCTCAAACTGGGTAGCGGCAATGTCCAGGATTCTTTCTCTTGCGCGTTCCGGAATCAGATGAACGAAGCCAAGAAGATCCTGGCAGGAATCACGGAAGCCCATTCCACGACCGGTACCGGATTCATAGTAGGATGCGGAACGGGACATGTTAAAGGTTACCATGCACTGGTACTGGTTCCAGATATTGGCCATACGGTTTACGTGAGGATCCTGGCTCTCAACATGGTAGCGGGAGAGCAGGTCGTCCCAGTATGCGTTTAATGTGGCAAATGCTTCATTTACCTGCTGGGAGGTGGCGAATTTTTCCATGATCTTTTTGGCAGGAGCTTTCTTGATCACGTTTAAGGCTTCCCATTTATCATCCTTCGGGTTTTCACAATAGCCAAGAAGGAAAACAAATTCTTTCTCTTCGCCAGGTGCAAGGGAGACATTGATCTGCTGGCTGGCGATCGGGTACCATCCGCTGGCAACGGAGTTATGGCTCTTGCCTTCTTCTACCACGATTGGATTGTTATTGCCACGGCCAAGACCTAAGAATTCATCACGGCTGGTGTCGTAACCATCTACCGGGGTATTTACGGTAAAGAAACTGTAATGGTTGCGGCGCTCGCGATACTCTGTTTTGTGGTAAATGGTGCTTCCGATGATCTCAACCTCGCCGGTACTTAAGTTTCGCTGATAGTTGGTCATATCATCTACTGCATTCCACAGACAGAATTCTACATAAGAGAACAGCGAAACGTCTTTCGCTTTATCAGAGTTGTTCTTAAGGGTCAGCTTGTTGATTTCGCATGGGGTATCAACAGGAACAAATGCCAGAAGATCGGCTGCAAGACCGTTTTTCTCTCCGTGGAAACGGCTGTAGCCAAGTCCATGGCGGCATTCATAAACATCAAGAGGAGTACGGGTAGGCATGGCACCTGGATTCCAGATGGCATCCCCGTCTTTGATATAGTAGTATTTTCCATTGGAATCTACAGGGATGTTATTGTAACGGTAACGGGTGATGCGGAGCAGCTTGGCATCTTTATAGAAGCTATAGCCACCGCAGGTATTGGAAATCAGTGTGAAAAAATCCTGGGAGCCAAGGTAGTTGATCCATGGCAGCGGGGTGTCTGGTGTGGTAATGACATATTCTTTATTGACGTCATCAAAATGTCCGAAATTCATAGCGGCCTCCTTAAATGAAATGTTATTTCTTAAAAAATGTTGATTCTTAAAATCTGCTAAATGTTATTGCCTGAAAATTTTGTGCTGCGAAAATATCGTTGTACATTATAAGGCATGTTGTAATGAAACATTGTAGTTATGCTCCGTTAGGGTACTGCATTTTTTTAAAATAGTTGGATTAAATTGTGAGATAATTAACACACGAAAACGAATAAGTTAAGGCAATAAGAAATAATAGTAAAGAATAATGGTATATATTTGCTCTTAGTATAATAGAAAGACGGATTAAAAGCAACAAAAAAATTACAATAAATATGAAATCTATTATGTATTACCAATTAGAGATTTAAAGCACGAAAGTTTTCGCGAAACATTTTCGCAAAGAAGCGAAAACTGCAAATAAACTGTTGAAAACGGATAGATTCAAATTGTGCAAAAGGTAGAATGGGGTTAAAACGCACAAAAAAAGCAAAAAACCACTTGATTTTTTGTGCACAAGGGGGTACTATAAGCTCACGAAAACGATTTAGAGATGACAGGAAAGAAAAACAGGAAAGAGTGAGGCAGACATATGGTTTCCATGAAAGAAATCGCTAAACAGTGTAATGTCTCAGTCGCTACTGTCAGTAAAGCATTAAATGGTTACTCCGATATCGGAGAAGAAACTAAAAACTACATATTAAGAACGGCTTCAGAGATGGGATATCTTCCCAACTCGTCGGCAAGAGCTTTGAAGACGAAGCGGACCTTTAACCTGGGAGTCCTATTTGTGGATGAGGCCAGAAGCGGTCTCACACATGATTATTTCAACCGGGTACTGGAAAGCTTCAAAAGCACCGCAGAAGCGAAAGGTTATGACATCACTTTTACAAGCGGAAATGTTTCCGGTAAGAGGATGACCTACCTGGAGCACTGCAGATACCGGGGCGTTGATGGAGTGGTAATGGCCTGTGTGGATTTTACCGCAGATGAGGTTCAGGAACTTCTCCTTTCAGACATTCCGGTGGTGACCATCGATCATATCTGTGATGGAAGGATCTCGGTAGTATCCAACAACATCCAGGGAATGGAAGAACTTGTTACCTATATATATAAGAAGGGACACCGCAAGATCGCTTACATTCACGGAGACGACACATCCGTTACCAAGAATCGTCTGGGAAGCTTTTACCGCACCCTGCAAAGACTGGGGATTGAAGAACCGGATGAATATGTAAGACCAGGTTTATACAGAGATGCTGATCTGGCAGGTGAGAGAACCGGTGAACTTTTGGATTTGAAAGATCCGCCAACCTGTATTCTCTATCCTGACGATTATGCAGCGATGGGAGGGATAAACGAGATACGGGAGAGAGGACTTCGGATACCGGAAGATATTTCAGTAGCCGGGTACGATGGAATCAACATCGCACAGATTCTTGAACCCAAGCTGACAACCCTTTGCCAGGACACAGCGGCAATCGGAAGGATAGCAGCAGAAAGGCTGATTGAGCTGATTGAGCACCCGAAGACAACCGTTATTGAAAAATACACAGTAGATGGAACTCTTTTCAAAGGAGCTTCCGTAAAAACCGTGTATCCGCCGAAAGGCTTTAAGTAGTTATTAAAAAAATTAAAAGATATAATTTAAAGGAGGAAGTAACATGAAGAAAAAAATGGTGAGCGTTTTGTTAACAGCTTCTATGGTAGCAGGAATGACAATGTGTGCGATTCCGGTTATGGCAGAAGATGCAGAGACACCGGAGAATACCGTTACCGGTGACGCTTCCGCAGATGACTCTTTCGTAGTATGGGGATGGAATGATGATATCAAGAAAATCCTTGATGGACCATTCAAAGATGCTTATCCGGATGATTATGAGAGAATCGTATTCGTAAACACAGGCGGATCTGACTACTATCAGAGCAAACTGGATCCTGTACTGGATGATCCGTCCAACGAACTGTATCCGGATATGATGGGTCTGGAAGTTGACTACGTTCAGAAATATGTAAATAGTGACTGGGTACAGAATGTAGCTGATCTTGGAATCACAGCTGATGATTATGCAAACAGCTATCAGTACAACCTGGATCTTGGATCCGATGTTGATGGTAATGTAAGAGCTCTGTTCTGGCAGGCAACACCTGGATGCTACGCAGTTCGTGCAGATCTGGCTGAGAAATATCTTGGAACAACAGATCCGGCTGCAATCGCTGAGAAATTCAAAGATCTGGATACTATCGTTGCTACAGCAAAAGAAGTTAACGATGCTTCCGGCGGAAAATGCAAACTGTTCTCCGGTTATGATGAGATCAAACGTAGCCTGACCGGTTCCAGAACCCAGGGCTTCTATGATGAGAACGATAAGATCACAATTGATGACAACATCAAGACATACATGGAAACCGCTAAAACTCTTTATGATGAAGACCTTACCTTCAACACAGATCAGTGGAGTGCTGACTGGAGCGCAAACATGAGCGGTGATGGCGTTGATTCCAATGCAGCTCTTGCTTATATGGGATGCCCATGGTTTGTATACTGGTGCTTAACAGATGAGTGGAAAGACAACACAATTCTTGTTCCTACTCAGACAAAATGCTACTGGGGCGGCACAGGACTTGCAGCTACAACAAATTGTGCAGATACCGATCTTGCAGCTAAGATTATGAAATTCTTCACCTGCGACGAAGACGGAATGGTTGCAATCAACGCTCTGAACTCTGATTATGTAAACAACACAGCAGCTGTCAGCAAGATTATCGAGGCTGGTACATCCGCAGATGGTAACGGATATCTGTATCCAGACGCTGGACAGAACTTCATGGAGTTCTTCCTTCCATTAGCAGACGGACTTGATGCTTCTATGGTAACAGCAGAAGACCAGCAGATCCTTTCCCTTATGGATACTCAGGTTAAGTCTTATGCTACAGGCGAAAAAGACCTTGATACTGCAATTGCAGATCTGACCGCTTCTATCCATGACACATTCTCTTACCTGAGCGCAGAATAATCTGATCTGGTAAGGATGGTGGATGAAAATCCATAAATAAGTAGTAGTGAATGTGCTGCTTCTTCCCCAAAAGAAGGAGTAGCACATTCTTATATACAGAATATGCGAGCTGTTGCTTTTACTAAAATAGCAGAATGACTGCCAGTGGCAGGGATGCGATGTAAAAGCTGCTGGGTGTATACTCACAGTACAAGATATTACAGGCGGGACTTTTCCCGTCAGTGTCAGGCATTCTGCCTGGGAAAAGCAGGCAAAGTTCAGACAGGAGGCTGTTATGAATAAGAAAAAGAAAAAAATGATCAATTATGGAAGGTACGGCTACTTCTTTATTGCACCGTTTTTTATCACTTATCTGGTGTTTCAGTTATGGCCATTGATCAATACCTTCTATTACAGTACTTTATCTTACTACAAACGTAACGGACGTGAATTTATGGAATTTGCAGGGATGCAGAACTTCCTTAATATTCTTGGTATGACTGCTGGTGAGAGAGGATATGTGCTCAGCTATCTGAAGAATACCCTGGTAATGTGGGGCTGTAACTTCGTTCCTCAGATCCTGGTTTCCCTTCTTCTGGCTGTCTGGCTGACAGATGAGAAGGTTAAGGTAAAGGGAACCGGAGCCATGAAGGTTATCGTATACCTTCCAAGTGTTATTACAGCAGCATCTGTTTCCGTACTGTTCAAATCCTTGTTTTCCCAGTATGGACCGATTACCCAGACTTTGAAGGACTGGGGAATCTTAAGCAGCAATTTTGATTTTATGTCCAGCGTAGCAGGAAGCCGTGGACTGATCTCCACAATCCTGTGGTGGATGTGGTTTGGTAATACGACCCTGCTTCTGATCTCCGGTGTGCTTGGTATTGACCCGGGACTGTTTGAAGCAGCCGATATTGATGGTGCAACAGGCTGGAAGAAATTCCGTTACATCACATTACCGCTTTTGAAACCGATCATGCTGTATACACTGGTTACATCCGCAATCGGTGGTCTGCAGATGTACGATATCCCGGCATTGTTCAATGTTCCGGAAACAGGACTTGTAGGTCTGCCGGATGATAAGACGACCACAATGGCAATGTATATTATGCGTCTGTACAACAGTGATGTCGGAAAGGCAGCAGCTGTTTCCGTAGTACTGTTTATTATCACACTGGTTGTCAGTCTGGTTCTTTTCGCTACTATGAGCGACAGTGAAGACAGACGTATGAAGAAAGAGCAGAAACAGCGTAGAAAGGCAGGTGGAAGATAATGAGTAAAGCTACAACTACTGACAGCTACAGCAAAAATATGCTGCACCAGAAAATCTTCCGTACAGTGATTTGTGTTTTGTTCTGTATCATTGCATTGTTACCATTCGTTCTCCTGGTTATGAATGCCACAAGAGATTCCGAGTCCATTAAGGCTGGTGTTTCTCTGATCCCATCTACACACCTGATTGAGAACTGGAAAAACCTGATGATCAAACAGAATGGTATGCAGATTACATTGCAGAAAGCGATTATCAACTCTGCAACGATCACCATTCCTGGAACCTTCCTGTCCGTTTATTTTTCATCTTTGACAGCATATGGTATCCATGTATATGATTTCAAATTTAAGAAATTCGCATGGGCTTTCATTATGGCAGTTATGATGGTTCCAAGCCAGATTTCCATCATCGGTTTCTACCGTTTTATGCTGGATCTGAAGCTGATCGATACATACATTCCGCTGATCATTCCTACCATTGCAGCTCCAACCGTTGTTTTCTTTATGAAACAGTACATGGAAAGTACGTTATCCCTGGAAATGATCGAGGCAGCCAGAATTGATGGTTCCAAAGAGTGGAATACCTTTAATAAGATCATTCTGCCAATCATGAAGCCGGCAGTTGCAACACAGGCGATCTTCCAGTTTATCGCACAGTGGAACAATCTGTTTACACCTACGATTTTGCTGACAACAGATTCCAAGAAAACACTTCCTATGTTCGTACAGCTGCTGAGCTCCAACCAGTTCCGTACAGACTATGGTGTAGTTTATGTGGGACTGTTTGTAACCATTATCCCGCTGGTTGTTGTATATCTGGTTCTGTCCAAATATATTGTTGCTGGTGTAGCACTTGGTGGTGTTAAGGGCTGATGGATAATTGCAGATTCGTTATTAAAAGTATGAAAAAGTTGAAATAAGAATGGCCGGAGGAGAAATCCCCCGGCTGTTTTTGTGTTGTAGGAAGTAGATTCTGAATAGTTACCATGATTTTTTTACAGGATTGAAAATTTCATATTTAATAGGTGGCAAAAGTCCTGTTTTGTGATATACTAATTTAGCTCCTTTCTGGAAAAAATCCGGATATTTCTATGTACAGTGGAGCAAAGTGTAAGAGAACAATTGGGAAAGGTTATTATTTTATGAACTATCAGGAAACTATAACATTTATTCTGGAGCTGATCGGGACGATCGCATTTGCCGCGTCAGGTGCGCTGGTAGGATCAGAGCAGAAGATGGATATTTTCGGAGTGTCCGTACTGGGCGTGATCACAGCTGTGGGAGGTGGAATGATCCGTGATGTGACACTTGGAATCATTCCTCCGGGAGTTTTCCAGAAACCAGTTTATGCGGCAGTGGCAGTATTGACGTCTGTGGTGGTGTTCTTTCTTCTCTATTTCAAGAGAGAGCTGCTTAAGGGAAATGTCACTTACGATAAGGTGATGCTGGTGATGGACTCTGTAGGGCTTGGCATTTTCACAGTAGTGGGTGTCAATACAGGAATCCGTCAGGGATTTGCAGACAATACCTTTTTATTAGTATTTGTAGGAACGATCACTGGTGTTGGCGGAGGCCTTCTTCGTGATATGATGGCAGAAGTGCCGCCTTACATTTTTGTAAAGCATATTTATGCATGTGCCTCTATTGTCGGGGCAATCGTGTGCGTATACTCCTACCGCTGGTTTGGGGTGGTGGCATCTCTGTTTTTCGGATCTGTCGCCGTGATATTGATGCGGTATCTGGCTGCACATTACAGATGGAATCTGCCGAAGCTGAAATAAGAAGGATAAGGCAAATGCACTGAAAGGAGTTCATATGATTAAAGCGGAAAATTTATCCTATTCTTTTCCACATAAAGAATTATATAATAAAATATCTTTCACCCTGGAGGATGATGTACATTGCGCCTTTATCGGTACCAATGGGACAGGGAAGAGTACCCTGGTGAACATGATCCTTCACCCGGAGGAATATTTATACGATGGGAAGCTGATCATCGACGTACCTGGGAGGATTGGATATGTCAGTCAGTTTTATACCGTTGACGAAGAGAAAGAAGTAACAGTATTTGATTACCTTAGTGAAGAGTTTGTGCGCCTGCAGGATAAGATCAATCAGCTGTGTGAAGAGATGGGGGTTACAGAGCATCTGGAAGAGGTAATGGAAGAGTACCAGACTACTCTGGATGAGTTTAACGCTATTGACGGGGATTTTTATGAGAGCAACATCCATAAGCAGTTAAAAGTGGCAGGGCTTGCCGGATATGAAGACCAGCTGCTGACCAGCTTAAGCGGCGGGGAGTTTAAACTGGTACAGGCAATCCGGGAAATGATGATCAGCCCGAAATTTATTATTATGGATGAGCCGGATGTATTCCTGGATTTCGGACATTTAAATGCCCTTTGTGACCTGATCAATTCCCATAAGGGAACGCTCCTTGTGATCACACACAACCGTTATCTTCTGAATCATTGTTTTAATAAGATTCTTCATCTGGAAAATACGGAAATGCAGGAATTTGACGGCAATTACGTGGATTATAATTTTGCCCTTCTGCAGATGAAAATCGAGCAGCAACAGCTGGCAGCTGCGGATATGGAGGAGATTGAGCGTAACCGTAAGATCGTGGAGCGTCTTAGAAACAGCGCCACAGCAATCGACAGTGCCACAAGAGGCAGAAGTCTTCATGCCAGGGTCTCCCTTCTGGAGCGCCTGGAAGCCAGAAAGACCAGATCCCCGTTTGTGGATATCAAACAGCCAAAGATTGTGCTTCATGCAGAGGAGAAAGAAGAAGGAGAATGGGAAACTGTGCTTCAGGTAGAGGATTACAATGTGACCTTTGACCGTGAGATCATGGAGCATGTATCTTTTTCTTTGCAGGCCGGGGAGAAGGTAGCAATTGTGGGACCAAACGGTACCGGTAAGACCACTCTTTTAAGAGACATTATGAAAGGGGAAAATCCGGCTATCCGGTTGGGAGAAAATGTAAAAATGGCATATCTTTCCCAGATGCATGGGGAGGTATTTGACGAGAAAGCTACCGTTCTGAAGAACTTTGAAGATGCAGGCTTTGACACGGATGCACAGGTGATTTCTTATCTGGAAACTTATGGATTTGAGAAAGAGCTGATCTACAGTCCGATAAGTGAGCTGTCTGGTGGAGAGAAGAATCTTCTTCAGCTTGCGAAGATTTCCAGGACAGGAGCAGGTCTTCTCCTTCTGGACGAGCCCACCAGCCATCTGGATACCTATTCCCAGCTGGCCCTGGAGCAGGCGATTGCAGACTATAATGGGACGGTTCTGATGGTTTCCCATGATTTCTATACGGTTGCGAATTGTATGGATTATGTGCTCCTTACAGAGAATAAGGGCCTTCGTAAGGTAAGCATGCGGAAATTCCGTAAGATGATCTATGCAGATCATTTTGACAAGGATTATTTGGAATATGAGCAGAAGAAAAAAGAGCTGGAGAACCGGATCGCATTTGCCCTTCAGGCTGGCAAGTATGAGGATGCAAAACGGATTTCGGAAGATCTGGAGAAGCTTCTGCAGAAATACAACGGATAGTAGGAGAAAAACAGGAAATCCATCTGAGATTGCTTCAGTGGATTTCCTGTTTTAAGATAAGGGAAACAAAAATGTAGTATGATGTCTAAGTAAGTGATTACTCCTCGTGAGTATCCTGCAATGCCAGATAACCTTCCTCGCCAGTTCTGATCTTGACAACGTTTTCGATATCGTAAACGAATACTTTTCCATCACCGATCTGGCCGGTATGAAGAACTTTCTTGGCTGTTTCAATGACTTTCTGTACGGGAACAAGGCTGACAACGATTTCAATCTTAACCTTTGGAAGCAGGTTCATGTCCATCTCAACGCCACGGTAATAAGCCGGAGCACCTTTCTGGACGCCACATCCAAGGACATTTGTGATAGTAATACCAGTTACACCGATTTCGTTCATGGCCTGCATAAACTCTTCCAGTTTGTTCTGACGAGTGATGATAACCACCTTTGTCAGCTTGTGAACACCATCTGCAGGAATCTCAGGAACAAATTCAGCAGGAGCGGAAGGTCTTGGAACAGAGGTGAACTCTCTGGAGGTTCCCATAGGAGTTGGTACAGAACCAACGGCATCGCGGATAGTGAATCCGTCATAAGCGCTTGCAAGGCCATGTTCTTTCATATCAAGACCCTGAATCTCTTCTTCAGCGGATACACGAAGACCGATGGTGTGTTTGATCACCTGGAAGATGATGGTCATGGTTACTACAACCCAGGCGATTGTGATCAGCATACCTGCAAGCTGTACACCGAATCCGTGGACGCCGCCGCCTACAAGAAGTCCTTTCCAGTCAGTACCGGTTCCATCGGAGAAAAGACCAACTGCAAGGGTACCAAATGCACCGTTTAAACCGTGGACGCCGACAGCACCAACCGGGTCATCTACTTTTAACACTTTATCAATAAACTCAATACCAAATACAACTACGAAACCTGCAAGGATACCAATGATAGCAGCAGATGTTGGGGATACAGTATCACATCCTGCTGTGATTGCTACAAGACCAGCAAGGGAACCGTTCAGTGACATGGAAACATCTGGCTTTTTGTAACGAATCCATGTGATCAGCATAACGGTTACAGTGGCAACAGCTGCAGCAAGGTTAGTAGTAACGAAGATCTTACCTGCACTTACCATAGCATCCCCTTCCATGGATACGGTGGAAGCGCCGTTGAAACCAAACCAGCAGAACCAGAGGATAAATACACCAAGTGCACCAACGGTAAGGTTGTGTCCTGGGATGGCCTTTGATTTTCCGTCTTTTGTATATTTGCCAATACGTGGTCCAAGGATGATGGCACCGATAAAGGCTGCAACACCACCTACCATATGTACGGCACAGGAACCTGCGAAATCATGGAAGCCCATCTGGCTGATGAAACCGCCGCCCCAGATCCAGTGACCGGAGATCGGATATACGATCAGGCTGATCATAAGACTGTATACACAGTAAGATGAGAATTTGGTTCTTTCAGCCATGGCACCGGAAACGATGGTAGCAGAAGTAGCACAGAATACGGTCTGGAAAATCAGAAATGCCCAGAACGGAACTCCGTCAGGAAGCATTGCGCTTCCGTAATTTGCTTCAGAAGCAATACCGCCGATTCTGCCAAAGAAGCCGTTGCCTGCACCAAACATGATGCCGAAGCCCACCAGCCAGAATGCCGGGGTACCGATACAGAAGTCCATCAGGTTTTTCATAATAATGTTACCTGCATTTTTTGCTCTGGTAAAGCCTGTCTCTACCATTGCGAATCCGGCCTGCATGAAGAAGACCAGCGCGGCACCAACAAGTACCCAGATCGTGTTTACTGCTGAATAATCCATAACAATTTCCTCCCTCGTATAGTGTCAGTTCCTGTAGATGGAAGAGACACTTTTTTAATATAAAAAACGCGAAAGAGAAAACAATTCTGTTTTTCCTTCGCGCCTTTACGATCATGGTATATGTCTGCGTCAGCAGAACTATAAAGTTGTAAAAAAGGATACCTGCCCATCAGATGGACAGGACCTTAATATGTAAAACAGGGGATATCCATATCGTGTGATTAATGGATGAGGAAATCGATAATGAATTATGAAGTAGAGTTTCATAAAAGATATCCCCTGTATTTACCGTTATTGGAAGCAGAATCCGAAAAACGGATCGTTTCCTTAGCAGAGCTGCTTAAATGTAGAAGAGGAGCTTTCCATATGTAGGATATGGAAGCAGGTCATCCGGAATAAGTGTTTCAGCCTCATCAGCAGATTTTCTAAGCTCTGCCATATCTTCAAGTACCTCGGACTGATATACCTTTGCATTTTCAAGAACATCCTCAGTAGCTCTTGCCTTAGCAGTATCAGCTTTCAGTTTTTCAAGGCCTTTGGTCATGGCATCCTGAAGTCCGGAAAGCTTGACAAGAAGAGCTGTTTCGCTTTCACAGGAAATTCCAGGAACTACAGAAGCCTTCAGGCTTGCAGTACTTGCGATTTCTTCGATATAAGACATAACAGATGGAAGCAGGTCTTTCTGGACCATTTCAACCATAGTGTTAGATTCAATATTAATGGTCTTGGAGTAGTTCTCAAGCCAGATCTCATAACGGGAATGGATTTCCTCGCTGGTATAAATGCTGTGCTTGGTGAACAGGTCGATATTCTTCTGTGCAATCCACATCGGAAGTGCATCCGGAGTAGATTTCAGATTGTAAAGACCACGTTTTTCAGCCTCTTCGATCCACTCATCTGTGTAACCGTTGCCGTTGAAGATAACACGTTTGTGTTTCTTGATGGCTCTCTTGATCAGTTCGTGGACTGCATGCTCCATATCCTCAGGAGCTACACCATCCAGCTCCTTTGCAAACTGGTCAAGTGCTTCTGCAACAGCAGTGTTCAGTACGATATTTGGGTTTGCAACAGAAGCTGCGGAACCAAGCATACGGAACTCGAATTTGTTTCCGGTAAATGCAAATGGTGAAGTACGGTTTCTGTCGGTATTGTCTTTGGTAAAGTGAGGCAGTACAGTTGCTCCGATATCCATCTGGACAGCAGCATGTGAGGTAAAGTAAGTATCGTTCTCAATGGATTTCAGAATCTCTGTAAGCTCATCGCCAAGGAAAATGGATACAACAGCTGGCGGAGCCTCGTTGGCACCAAGTCTGTGGTCATTTCCTGCGCTTGCAACAGAAATACGGAGAAGATCTGCATATTCATCAACTGCTTTGATAACGGCCATAAGGAACACCAGGAACTGGATGTTCTCAGATGGAGTTTTACCAGGATCCAGAAGGTTTACACCGTCATCTGTGATCATGGACCAGTTGTTATGCTTACCGCTTCCGTTGATTCCATCAAATGGTTTCTCATGAAGGAGGCAGACAAGATCATGTTTGTTCGCAACCTTTTTCATGATCTCCATGGTCAGCTGGTTGTGGTCAACGGCAACATTGGTGGTATCAAATACAGGAGCCAGCTCATGCTGTGCAGGAGCAACCTCGTTATGTTTTGTTTTTGCCGGAATACCAAGCTTCCAGAGCTCCTCATCAAGGTCATGCATATAAGCTGCAACCTTTGGCTTCAGAGTTCCGAAGTAATGATCCTCCATTTCCTGTCCTTTTGGAGCAGGAGCACCAAGTAAGGTACGTCCGCAGAATACAAGGTCTTTTCTTTCTTTATAAAGCTCCTTAGGAACCAGGAAGTATTCCTGCTCAGGTCCTACGGTGGTGGAAACATGTTTGATTCCCTTGTTTCCAAGAACATGGAGCATATTTACAGCTGCTTTATTTAAGGTATCCAT
>JAQXQS010000222.1 GCA_029101305.1 Clostridia bacterium
AGGGAATATACAAGTTCTTATCAGGCAAAATTTGTAATTGAAAGGGAAAGAATGTATGTTGAGAACGCAAATAGGGCTTCTCAGTATGCTATTATAACACCGGATAATCTGGAACCTAATCCAAAGAATCCGATTATTGCATCGTTTTTCAGAAATATAGGGTATGCGGATCAACTGGGATCAGGTGTGAGAAATCTTTACAAATACAGTAAATATTATTCTGGGAAAGAGCCTGAATTTATAGAAGGGGATGTGTTTAGAATTATTGTTCCCCTTGATGATGAATATTTAGACAATAAGCTTACTACCCAAGCCACCCAAACTACCCAAGCCACCCAAGCTGCGGTGAAGAATGGTGAACTTATTGGAGAAAGTATAGAATCGGTAATTCTTGATCTGATTGCATTGGATACAACTTTGTCTCAAAGTCAGATTGCAAAACGTTTGAATTTAAATCTGAACACCGTAAAATACTATATCAGAAAGTTGAAGAAGACAGGTCAGATTGAAAGGATAGGGTCTTCCCAGAAGGGGAAATGGGTTGTTGTGGATAAACAGAGTTATCATTGAAATAAATGATTAAATAAGAAGAATAAACAGGGAGTTTCCGTTTTCATTGCCACAAGGTACGAATATCATTGCCAGTGGCGATGAAAATGGTAATTGGCAATAAAAAAGAAACGAGCAGCCCGCTTGAGTAAAATACTGTACGGTGAGAACCCATTTCTTCTGTAAATTATTCTATGGGAAACAGATACTTTTGTCAATAGAAAAAGATTACATTTAACAGGTACATAAGACCGCTGCAATTTCGTCCTTAGCAGGATGGAATTCGCAGCGGTTTAGCCTTTATGGAGTAAATAAAAAATAAAAATTTATTAGTCCTTACTTGACAGCAGCATACGGAGAGAAAGTGAAGGCATATTTGCGGCGTGGTGCAAAGGCACTGCCGGGGGTGGAAAATTATCCTAATGAATTAACGGGATGGGGGAGCTTGTGTGTTTCAGAAAGCATACCAAAGTAAAGTGATTGAAATACAAAATGTGCAGATTTCTATTTCAAAACAAGAGTTAGATGATTATATTTGTATTACAGATATTGCTAAGGCAAAGTCAGGAGATTCTCATTGTGCAGATATTGTGAAAAACTGGTTAAGAAACAGAAATACATTGAAATTTTTGGAAACTTAGGAGAAAAGTTTCGGAAGGGGTAAATAAAACAAATGCCATTGGATTATATGTAAAGTGTGGAAAATATGGTGGCACATATGCATATAAGGACATTGCGATTGAACAGCAATTGATTTTACCTCAAATATATCGTATCATGAGTTGTAATTTAAACAATCTATACGGAGAAATATGTGGGGTATAACATGAAGAAAAAACGAAAAATAATTATCGCAATATGTCTTACCGTAATTTTAGTCCTTGGAATTGGATGTGGCAGTTACCTGGCTGATTATTACAGAGCCGATAATGCAGCAGAGGCAGCGATGACATATCAGGACGATGATGTAGAAATCGAACAAAACAAAACGCTTATTTCTTTTGTTCCAAAGAATGCGGTATCCGGTATGATTTTTTACCCGGGAGGCAAAGTGCAATGCGAAGCTTATGCACCATTGATGCTTGTATGTGCGAAAAAAGGAGTGCTTTGCGTACTGGTAAGAATGCCTGGTAATCTGGCTGTATTGAAACCAAATGCAGCAGATGGAATTCAAGAAAAATATCCACAGATTAAAAACTGGTATATGGGTGGACATTCCTTAGGAGGTGCAATGGCTGCGAACTATGTAAGCAAGCATGCAGAAGAATACAAAGGACTGATTCTTCTGGCCGCTTATTCTACAAGTGATCTAAGCAAGACACCGCTGAAAGTGCTCAGCATCTACGGCTCTGAGGATGGCGTATTGAAGAGAGAATCTTATGAAAAAAACAAAGAGCATCTTCCGAAGAATTTTACAGAAAAGGTTCTGGAAGGTGGATGCCATGGATATTTTGGCAGCTACGGAATGCAAAAGGGAGACGGAATCCCGTCTATTACCAATGAGGAACAGGTACAGCAGACAGCGGAGGCCATTTCAGTATTTATCCTGGGTTAATCGTTGACGCGAAATTTTTCAGAGTGCTTGACAAGTATTAGTATATAATCCATAATCCTAATTAAGAAGAACTGCTTCGAAAAAATGGAAATGGAGGAAATCATAATGGCAGCAAACAAGTACGCAGGAACACAGACTGAGAAGAACTTACAGGAGGCATTCGCAGGAGAGTCACAGGCGAGAAATAAATACACTTATTTCGCATCTGTAGCGAAGAAGGAAGGCTACGAGCAGATGTCAGCTTTATTCCTGAAAACCGCAGATAATGAAAAAGAGCATGCAAAAATGTGGTTTAAGGAATTAGCAGGAATCGGTAATACGAAAGAGAATCTTGCAGCAGCTGCAGAGGGCGAGAATTACGAGTGGACAGATATGTATGAAGGCTTTGCCAAGACCGCAGAGGAAGAAGGCTTCCCGGAACTGGCTGCGAAATTCAGAGCAGTAGGAGAAATCGAGAAGCATCACGAAGAAAGATATCGTGCATTACTTAAAAATATCGAGACTGCCCAGGTATTTGAGAAAAGCGAAGTGAAGGTATGGGAATGCCGTAACTGCGGTCATATCGTAGTTGGAACAAAGGCTCCTGAGGTTTGTCCGGTATGTGCACATCCGCAGAGCTATTTTGAAGTACATGCTGAGAATTACTAAAAAAGTTATTAAGAAGAGAAATCATGCTGATAACAGATATTTGCATTGATCGTGAAATGCAGAAGACCATCTTTTATGACGATCCCCTTCAGAAGCATAGCCTGTATATTGTAGAGTATGATAACTATATGCGGGAACTGATTCCCTGGCATTGGCATAATGAACTGGAACTGATCTATATTGCAAGCGGAGCCTGTATTTATCGCACAAACCGCAAAGAGTACAGGCTGCAGGCTGGCAATGCCATTTATCTGAATCCAGGGGTACTTCATGCTTTGAAGCCTATTGAAAAAAATACTGTCTCCTATGCGAATCTGTTTGACAGGACGTTTCTGACAGGGACTGACGGAAGCTACTTTGATCTGCATTATGTGGCTCCGGTCTTTCACCAGAAAGCAGTGGAAGCAGTCCCGATTTATCATGATTCGGAAGAAGAAAAGGCAGTTTTGAACCTGATAAGGCAGACAATTGCTTTATGCCGGGGTGAACCGCCTTTTTTTGCGTTAACGCTGCGGAGTATTCTTTCTAAGATATGGATATACATATAGCAACGTGTGCAGGAAGCAGAGCCCGGTCAGGGCATGGCGCAGATGGAGGCAAATGATATTCGTGTAAAACAGATGCTGCTTTATATTATGGAACATTATCAGAGTAGAATTTCTGTCAGGGAACTGGCGGGAGCTGCCAATATCAGTGAGCGGGAATGCTACCGTCTGTTTAAACAATATCTGGGACAAAGTCCGAATCTGGTTGTGCAGTCCTATCGGATCCAGAGAGCGAAAAATCTGCTTAGCACTACAGGAATGCCCGTTACTGAAATTTCATGTGCAACCGGTTTTGAAAGCATTAGTTATTTCAGTAAGATATTTAAGCGTCTGACCAACATGACACCGTTGGAATTTCGTTCTTTTCAGAAAAGTGGATGGAAGAAAACGTAAATTAACAGAAAAAAAAGTTAATAGAATAATACGATTATCAAAATATGGCAGGATTGTTATAAAAACAGTCGTGTTACTTCTTCCAAAATATAAATTGTGGCAGTATACTTCTTCCATAATATATAACGCACGGAAGGAGTAATACATGATGAAAACAACAGAAAAAACTTTAAAGCAGTTGTTCTGGCCTATTTTTATAGAGTATGCATTGCTGATGCTGGTAGGGGTAGCTGATACGGTTATGCTTTCTTTGGTCAGTGACCAGGCTGTGGCAGGAGTTGGAACAGCAAACACATATAGTTGGCTGGCGCGTAGGGGAGCACCGGTTTGAAGACAGTTACCGTGAAACGATGAAAGCGGTGAAATACGGTACATTGATCTCAGGAACAGTGGCCTTTGTGTGTGTGTTTATTACCAGACCGGTGTTGGGGATACTGACGGATAATCAACTTATACTGGCCTGCGTAGTGCCGGTTATGCTTATTAATGTTCTGAAGGAATTAGGACGCGCTGGAAATTATATCATTGGAACTGCACTGAAATCCTCCGGAGATGCCACAATTACAGTTATTATGGGTATCATATCCATGCCAGCCTGTGCTTTTCTGGGAAGCTATGTATTAGGTCTTCGCCTTGGATGGGGAATTTATGGCGCATGGACCGGAATGGCATGCGACGAGTGCATAAGGTGTATCTGGATGTATTTCCGTCTTCATAGCAGGAAGTGGGAGAAAAAGGCTCTGGTTCAGGCGAAGTAAATGTGTAAGTGAAATGGTTAGAAACAGCGCAGGTTTTCTTAATGAAAAAGATTTGGAAGTTATAGTTTCTAAAATAGAAACGATCATGGCGAAAATGGAATTGCAAAAATAATTTGAATGGTGTTAAAATAATATCGTCAAGAGGCATAAAAAGGAGCAGCAAAACGTTTGTTATATATGCTCTGATGCCGAAGAAAAAATTCAAAGGAGTGAAAATCATGCGTGTAAAATCAATACAGAACATTGACGGCTTTTTCAGAGCACTTGAGAAATGCCATGGAAGAGTGGAACTGATCACAGATGAGAAAGATGTGTTAAATCTTGCCTCCAAGCTGACACAGTATATCGGGCTTACCAGAGTATTCAGCAACCCGGACATAGAATCCTATGAGATCGTATGCTATGATGCAGAGGATTATGCATTGTTGAAAGAATTCCTGGTTCCGGTTAAATAATAATGTTGGGGCCTGTTTGAAAAATTACATACGATTCAAAGTTAAAGGAAAGGCTGCATTGTATAAAGAAGTTTCGTTTTACGAAGGAAATCTTTATACAATGCAGTTTTATTATGGTCTGTTTAGAGTTTTGTTTTCTTCCATATATCAATGCCCTCCAATCGTATGTTTTGATAATATAATAGCTGGTTGCTTTTCCTGCTGTCTCCGAATTATATGTTATTGGAAGGAAAGTATCAACGCAAAATTGCGTGGAAACATAAAGCGTCTATTAACTGTATAAATTTCTGGATTGTTTTTATAAAAAATATATCGTATGATACAGTTACAAGTTCAAAAAATGTATACAGAAGGAGCAAAATAATATGGAGAATGTTTTTCACAGGGTGAGTATCAGAAAATATGAGGATAAGGCAGTAGAGAAAGAAAAAATCATACAGATACTGAAAGCGGGAATGCAGGCACCGAGTGCATGTAATCAGCAACCATGGGAATTTTATGTAGTGACAGACAAAGAGAAAATACAGGAATTGTCAAAGGCAACTCCATATTCCGGATGTGCGGCAGGAGCCCCGGTTGTCATTGTACCGGTGTATCGCACGAAAGGTCTGGTTGTACAGGATATGGCTCAGATTGATATGGCTATTGCCCAGGAAAATATCTGGCTGGAAACGGATGCACTGGGACTTGGCGGTGTGTGGATCGGGATTGCGCCGATGCAGGACAGAATGAACCTGGTTCATGAAATACTGAATCTTCCGGAAAATCTGGAAGTATTTTCTCTGTTTGCAATGGGGTATCCGGCAGAAACACGAGAACAGCAGAATCGCTTTGATGAAACAAGAATTCATTTTGTTGAATAACTTTGAACAGTCTTGTTTGGGGGTACTGTTCACTGGTAACATTCCGCGAAGCGTGTTGCTGTGAACGAAGTGAACAGAAACTGTTTTGGGTATAGTAGGGGCTAACTACAGATATTTCCCCTTGACAATCAGGCATATATAAGGTTATACTACATACAATTTAATACGCACACCAAAAAGAGCGATGTTGTTCAATCACATCGCTCTTTTTGCATTTACATTTCTTATGATTCTTGAAGGGAGGATGCTTTATGGAGAGATTGAACGAGATTGTAACAAAAGTGGATGATTTTGTGTGGGGACCAGTTATGTTGCTTTTGCTTGTGGGAACCGGAGTATTTCTCACTGTTCGGACCAGATTCTTAACCTGGAGAAATCTGGGATATGCACTGAAAAGTACTCTCAGTAAAGAAGCGCGTACCAAAAGCCGTGGAGAGGGAGATGTTTCTCCGTTTTCCGCACTGACTACAGCCCTGGCAGCGACTATTGGAACCGGAAATATCGTAGGCGTAGCAACGGCTATGGTTTCCGGAGGTCCGGGCGCCCTGGTGTGGATGTGGATTTCCGCAGCTTTTGGACTCACTTCAAAATTTAGTGAATGTATGCTGGCAATAAAATACCGTGAAGTAAATGCCAAAGGGGAAATGAGCGGCGGTCCTATGTATACCATGAAAAAGGGGCTGAAAAATAAGACATTTGGTGTGATCCTGGCCTGGCTGTTTGCTTTTTTCGCTGTGATTGCTTCCTTTGGAATTGGAAACATGACGCAGGGAAATTCAATTGCAAGTGCACTCCATTCTACCTTTCATGTTCCCATGCAGGCATCAGGCATAATTATAACAATATTAACATTATTGATTGTTGTCGGTGGAATTAAATCGATATCCAAAGTATCTTCCGTTGTTGTTCCGGTTATGGCTATTTTCTATGTAATCTGCGGAATTGTTGTAATCTTTGGAAATATTTCCAATTTGCCTGCAGGTCTTGCCATGATCTTTCGGATGGCATTTTCCACAAAGGCAGTTGGCGGCGGTCTTTGCGGTACGATTGTTGCTTCTATGATGAGTGCTATGCGTTATGGTGTGGCACGAGGTGTTTTTTCAAATGAGGCAGGTATGGGTTCCGCTGCTATTACGGCGGCTGCAGCGACGACAGATAATCCGGTTCGGCAAGGTTACATAAATATGACCGGAACATTCTGGGATACTATTGTGGTTTGTACGATTACCGGACTTGCCATTGCTTCTTCTGGAGTACTGGGAACTACAGACGCAGCAGGAAATATACTTACAGGTTCAGATGTGACAATTGCAGCTTTTGAAACTGTTCTTGGCAGTTCTGGCGGATGGCTGGTGACAATTGGAATCACATTATTTGCATTTTCTACTATTCTTGGCTGGGAATATCATGGGGAAAAGGCATTTGAGTATTTGCTTGGAACTCATAAATATAATATGATTTACCGTGTTGTATTTTCCATAGTGGTGTATGTAGGCTGCACCCAGACACTTAGTCTGGTATGGAACTTCTCAGACATTGCCAATGCACTGATGGCAATTCCGAATCTGATCTGTATGCTGCTGCTTAGTGGGGAGATTGCGAAAGATATTGAAGAATTTCAATCGGAGATTCGAAGAAAAAAGTAAGAAGAATTACAAGTAAAAAAATAATTGTATAGTATAAAAAATAATCCTAAAAAGGGACTGGCGCACTAAATTTTATTAGTGCGCCAGTCCCACTGTTGCTTTAAGCGTTTACCTGTTTTTGCGCTTTTTCTTTCTTATTCAGATAAATAAAAAACATCACATTTAAAATAATTCCTACCAGTGTAGAGGTCGGTGCTGCCAGACCAATTTTGGTCAGGCTGGCATTTGGCTGGATACTCATGTAATAGGACATTGGCAGACGGACAAGCAGTGTCTGGAACAGGCCCTGGAACATAACCCAGAGGGTCTTATTGTTTCCATTGAAATAACCAACCATGCTGAACATAATAGCTGTTACGATGGTCTCAGGAGCAAAGCCCTTCAGATAATCGAAACCTTTCTGGATGACCGCTGTATCTGTGGAAAACAGACCGGCTAATACATCACCTTTTAGCATTACAAGTGCAAATACAATACATCCGAAAACAAGTCCGACACCGATTCCGGTAAACATGGATTGTTTCGCACGCTTTATTTTTCCTGCTCCCACATTCTGGGAAACAAAGGAGGCCATGGACTGCATCAGGGCACCTGGAACAAGCATAGCGAAGTTTACAATCTTGCAGGCAACACCGTAGCCGGAAGAAGCTTCCAGTCCAAGTCGGTTGACGAAAGCACAAAGTGCCAGGAAGGAAACCTGGGTAAGGAATTCCTGGAGTGCCAGCGGAAGTCCGATTCCAAGGAATTTTTTACACTGCGGATTGAAGCGGAAATCTGATTTACTGATGGAAAATGGAAGATTCTTTTTTACCAATATCACAATGGCACATACCACGCTGACTGCCTGTGCAAAAACAGTGGCAAGAGCAGCACCGGCAGCGTCCATATGAAATCCTGCAACCAGCAGCAGGTCACCAAAAATATTGACGATGCAGGCAACCAGAACGAACAACAATGGAGATTTGCTGTCTCCTAATCCACGGAAAATAGCAGCCAGAAGGTTATAAGCCACGATAAAGAAAATACCGCTTCCGCAAATGCGTACATAGCTGGTAGTCAGGTCAAGTGCTTCTGCAGGCGCCTGCATCAGTGTAGAAATCGGGTTGGCAAACACCACCATAATCACAAAAAGTGCCGCAGAAATTACTGCAAATACTACAACTGCGCCTCCGATGACAGAACCAATCTGTTCCGGTTTCTTTTCCCCGAGATAACGGGCAATGAGAACGGTAATACCCATTGCAAACTGGGTTACCACGAAGGTTACCAGATTGAGTACCTGGCTTCCTGTGGAAACGGCGGAAAGTCCGGAGGTGGAACCGAATCGTCCAACTACCAGAAGGTCAACTGCGCCGTAAGCTGCCTGCAGCACCAGAGCTCCCAGAATCGGAAGCATAAACAGGGCAAGCTTTTTCAGAATACTGCCCTGGGTAAAATCATTTTTTTCACTTGTCAAGGTTGATTCTCCTTTCACTCATAATCTTATAGAATTTTTCTATGGTCTGAATCATACAGATTGCCTCCTCATCAGAAATACTGTCCATATGAGACGACAACTCTTTAAAGTACTGTTTATTGTACTTTTCAGACAACGCCTTGCCTGCTTCTGTAACTGTGAGATAGGTGACACGACCATCAGAAGAAGAGGATTGTTTTTCTACATATCCCTTTGCTTCCATATCTTTGATGGTACGGGTTACACCGGGTCTTGGCAGTGCCAGAGCATCACTTACGTCTGATACCTTTACCTGAATACCTTTCGCATCCAGTGCTTCAATCACATCCAGGTACTGGATATAAGATGAGGCAACACCCTCTGGTAAGGGAGGAAGCATATCCCGGATCCGCTTGCCCTGGTAACAGGCATCAAGCATCCGTTTGATCAGTTCGATGTTCATACTCATTATCCTTTCGAAAACTTAAAATCATTTCTGCAATTTGTATGCTCCATATAACTATTAAAATGATTTATTTAAAGTAATTATCAAAGATAATTACCGCTGATAATTATAAGAGGGAGGAATCATTTTGTCAAGCAAAAAAATATAGGAATATGATTTAAAATATTGTCTTTGGGGTTATTCTTATAAAAATAGGGAGTATATCTGGAAAAGTATTTTGATAAATCGTGGTTTGCACTATTTGGTAAAGGTATAACGGATGATATACCCATTGGAATCACCAGTGGTAATGATCACGTCCCCGGCAGCGTTTGTTGCTATGTCCATGATCGGGAATTTCCCATGTTCTTCCACATATGCCCTTGGACTTTTGGCCTCTGCTTCAATAATTTCTTTCTGGGCATGTGCACTTCCACCACAAGGATTGATGGTTTCAATAAAGATTTCATATTCGTTCATAGTAAAATCCTCCGTTTGGGTTTGATATCTGGATTATGACAGATAAATGCAGGAATTTCAAAGGACATATTTTACGAAAATTTCTATGAACAGGAATATTCATATGACTGTGCTTGTTACGCAAAAAGAACCATGCTACAATACGATATTATGACGAAAGATGAAAGGTTTGTTTCGTAATTTGAAAACATGAGGATTCTTATATGAAAATAAAAAAATGTCTAAAATATACCAGAAAAATATTAATTAGTCTGTTGCTTATCGTGGTTTTGGTTAATATTCTGGCTCCTCTTTTTTGCAGAAAACCAGATAAAGGCTATGAAGAAAAATTAAAGCAGATAACATTTACCCAGGAGATACCGGGAGAAGAACGAATCCGCTGTATTGACGACAATGAAGAGGCACTTTTATGGCGGCTGCGGATGATCGGAACTGCAAAAAAGAGCATTGTGCTTTCCACTTTTGATCTGAGGGCGGATGACAGTGGAACCGATCTGCTTGCTGCACTGAACCACGCAGCCCAAAAAGGTGTGAAGATCCAGTTGTTGATCGATGGGATTTATCAGCAGCTTTTCCTGAATGGGAGCCGGGAGTTTCAGGCACTGGCAGCTCTGGAAAATGTACAGGTAGGAGTTTATAATCCGGTAACACCTGGGAATCTGCTTCGGCTGAATTACCGTATGCATGACAAATACCTGATCATTGACGGGGAAATGTATCTGCTTGGAGGGCGAAACAGTAACGATATTTTTCTCGGAGATAAAACCACAGGGATTAACGTAGACCGGGACATTTTGGTGTATGATACTTCTAAAGGGCAAGGTAAATCTTTACAGGAATTGGAAACGTATTTTCAGCAGATCTGGGATGAAGAGTGCGTAGCTGGAAAAAATAAAGAAAAACCGGAAGATTCTGAAGAGAATTCAGATATGCAGATATTGACTGGTACGGACAAAGCCAGTGAGAGTGAGCGGGACGAGAAGCTTTCTGGAAAATACGAAAAAGAATATCAGTCTCTGAAAGAACGCTATAATTCTCTGCAAAAGAAAGATCCAGACATGGATACTTATAATTCCTGGGAAAAAGATACGATGGCTGTCAATAAGATTACGCTGATTCATAATGGAACGCAGGCTGCCCCAAAAACACCGCAGGTTCTCCAGGCAATCCACTATCTGTCCAAGGATGCCAGACAGATAACAATCCAGACACCTTATGTGATCTGCAATCGCTATATGTATGAGGTGCTTGATGAAATCTCATCCCATGCAAAGCTAAGAATTGTTTTAAATGCAGTTGAAAAAGGGTCCAATCCATGGGGCTGCACCGATTATCTCAATCAGAAAAAGAAAATTCTAAGCACTGGTGCAGACGTGTACGAGTTGATGAATGAGCATGCAGTACACACAAAAGCGGTACTGATCGACGATCGGTTATCTGTAGTCGGGTCTTATAATCTGGATATAAGAAGCACTTATCTGGACACGGAATTGATGCTGGTCATCGATAGCAGAGAGCTGAACCAGCAGATCCAGGACACAGAGGATATTTACTATGAGAAAAGTAAAGAAGTGTTATCAAATGGCCAGGAGACAGAAGGTACGCAATATAAAGAAAAAGTGCTGGATTGGAAGAAAAAAATATTTTATGGTGTGCTTAGAATCCTGATAAGACCGCTTAGGCAATTATTATAGAAGGGAAGATAAATTATAAAGAACGCATATGATAAGAAGATAATTAGGAAGGTTGAGAATAGTGCTTTTGCATATATTGTAAAAAAAAGAAAAGAAAAATGAAAAAAGCAAGTGAAAAATTATATAAATAGCAAATTAGGAATTGATTTTTTATGGAAAAGCAGTTAGAATGACCTTTGGAATAAAATAATTTCTATATAAAATTCTAAAACAAAGGCAGGTGAACAGAATGGATAGTTGCGATTCTCATGGGCGAAGTAGTTGCATAGGATGGAAGAACGAAATAGCAAATGGAACCGCGACCTGTTCTGTTCTCCTTTTTGTATAAACAGATACAGTGCGAGCTGGTGTTCTGACCTCATTTCTTTTTTCAATCCTATGTAATCCACAAAATTATGATTGTACGGATAAAGGGACTTTTGCATTATTGACTAAAAGCTTTGCAGCAGATCCCGGGCTTTTTGTGCGCCCTTTCTGTATGAATATTTGTATAAGGTTCAGGTGAAAATGATATTGCCTGGATTACTTCACATGCCCTGTGTGGGATCGAATATTCCCTGAAAACGGATTCCAGAGTTTTTAACACACACTGGTGTCCGTTAAAATGGACTTATAAAAGCCCATAAAAATACATAAGATAGAAACCCACAGAATGTTACCTGCGACCAGGAACCGGGTGCACTGTCTTATTGTCAGATTGGAGAAAATAGGATGGAGAAAAGAGTGCAGGATTACACCCAGGACATTCTGGATGTAATCAGAAGTAATACTTCTCCGGCAGCCATGAGCAACAAGCTGGAGGACTTTCATGCCAACGACCTTGCAGATGCAATGCCGAGGCTGACCGTTCAGGAACGTTACAAGCTGTACCGTATTCTGGACTTGAATATGCTGTCTGATATTTTTGAGTATACCGACTCAGACAATGCAGCGGAATATGTGAAAGAGATGGATGTGAAAAAAGGTGCCGCCATTCTTTCACGCATGGAGACGGACGCCCTTGTGGAGGTTCTCCAGAAAATAGATAAAGCCAAGAAAAAGATTCTGGTAGAGTTAATGGATGATGATGTCCGTCACGACATCGAGATGATCGCTTCCTTTGATGAGGACGAGATCGGTAGCCGTATGACAACCAACTGCATTATCATCCGTGAAAATCTTACTGTGAAGCAGGCTATGAACAGTCTTGTGGAGCAGGCTGCCAAGAATGATAATATTTCCACAATTTTTGTGGTGACGGAATCTCAGAAGTTTTACGGAGCCATTGATCTGAAAGACCTGATCATTGCAAGACAGGATAAATCCCTGGATGATCTGGTAGCAACCTCTTATCCATATGTATATGCGGAAGAGGATATTGACGATTGTATCGAAGAACTGAAGGCGTATTCAGAAGATTCCATTCCCGTTCTGGATAATGACAACCGCCTTTTAGGTGTTATCACATCTTCCAATATCATCGACCTGGTTGATGATGAGATGGGAGAAGATTACGCCATGCTGGCTGGTCTTACTGCAGAGGAGGATCTGAAGGAACCGTTAAAGGAGAGTATGAAGAAACGTATGCCATGGCTGATCGTTCTTCTTGGTCTTGGCATGGTGGTATCTTCTGTAGTAGGTGTGTTTGAAAATGTAGTAACACAGCTTCCTATCATCATGGCATTCCAGTCCCTTATATTGGACATGGCTGGTAATGTTGGTACACAGTCCCTGGCTGTTACCATCCGTGTGCTTATGGATGAATCCCTTACCGGGAAACAGAAGCTGGAGCTGGTATTTAAGGAAATGCGGATTGGTCTGTGCAATGGTGCATTGCTTGGTATTTTATCCTTTGTACTTATCGGATTATATATTTATCTGTTCAAGGGAAAAACACTGGTATTCGCATATGCAGTATCCGGTTGTATCGGAGTAGCCCTGCTTCTGGCAATGCTGATTTCCAGTGCAGTTGGAACCTGTATCCCACTGTTCTTCAAGAAGGTGGGAGTTGACCCTGCAGTTGCGTCTGGTCCCCTGATCACCACTGTCAATGACCTTGTTGCAGTAGTGACCTATTACGGACTTGGCTGGATCTTCCTGATCGGAGTTCTGCATCTGGCTGGTTAAAAATACGTGTTTGTGCAAAATAAATTATAGGAAAGAGCTCTTTGGGATTCAGTGTCCTGGAGAGCTTTTTTGCTATTTAATGTGCTGGATGTCGTTACCCGTACGCGGTCTGACAATGTATATTCACCGCCGTGCGGAGCAACGTTCCGCTGAACTAGCTGCTAACTTCGACTAAGACGCTCGGGAGAGCCCTCGCGCCAAGTCTACGTAAGCATCGGATTTCAGCTACATTAAAACCGCTCCTGAAATGCACGGCTACGTGAATATATATTGCCAAACCGCTGGATACAGGCAAGGGGAAATTTCAAAAACTATCGTTGCCAACAAATTATAGGGAAACCAACACACGAAGCCCCCCTCCAGATAAAAGTTCCTATATACCAGTTTTAGCCAGTACACAGCGTTCGGGCAATGGAGATTGCTCTAGCGAGCCATTTCAGGCGCGTTCTTAGCGTAGATGAAATCCAGCGCTTACGAAGACTTATGCGTGAGGG
>JAQXQS010000223.1 GCA_029101305.1 Clostridia bacterium
TTCTGCAAAGTAATGTTTCAGCGCATGTTCAAAATGAAGGTTGAACTTTGCTGCCGCTTCTTTGCTTACCTGTAATTCTGGCTTTAGCATATCAAAAGCATGCATATCGCTTTCATATACATCCATCTGTGCATCGATTCCTGCTTTTTGCAGGTTCTCTATGTAAGTGCATGTCTCTGAATAAAACGGCTCTCCATTCCCAACAAAGGTATATGCTGGGGGAAGATTGGTATAATCCATCTGTCTGGCCGGAGCCGCATAGGGAGATACCACTTTTTTTGCATTTTTCCGTAAATATAGCCTCCATGCGATATGGTTTCTTCTGGTATTCCACACCTTTCCATGATTATTGGCGGACGTCTTGGTATCCAGATTGTCAAGCATTGGATACAGGGGCATCTGATATGCAACCTGAACTTCCCCCTTATCCCTTGCAATCATACAAAGGGCAGCACATAATCCGCCTCCGGCGCTTTCGCCGCCTACCATAAGTTGATTCTTATTTATGTCAAATTTCCCTGCATGATTTTTGAGGTACAAAAGTGCATCGTAACAATCCTCGACTGCTGCCGGATATGGCTTTACAAAAGATAACCGGTAGCCTGGTGAAAGAACCGTTGCACCATACTTTTTTACCAGATCAACTGCCCGGGACATATGTACCATTTCTTTCATACCGGTCACATAACCGCCACCATGTATCCATAAGATTCCAGGTGCGTTTAAGGTTTTCTTTTTGGGGGAAACAAGCAACGCCGGCATGTTTTTTCCATCTCTTCTTGGTATCTGAATTCTATTGCAGTTTACTTCTTTATCAGGGAATAAGTTGTACATATGCTGCTCCTATGAATCATCTTTCAAAACTATTTTTTTGCTTTTTTATTTCCGCAATTCAATTTTTTATAAAAGAATTGATGCAGACGCCATACCATAAACGCAAGGAATCCATCAATTCCCAAAACAATTTGCAGCTTATATTTCATCCTGTATATGCATTCTCAGCAGTATTCTTAAAATTCTGTTTTTCAAGCCAGTTCTTTTCTTCTTCATTTTCCGGAATGTCAATTCTTTCAATCTTAAAAATCACAGGTCTTGTCCCATCATTACAGCAGGTAATCATCATTCTCTCGTCATTTGTCCACCCATGCATAATAGAACCGCCCTGCAATGCAGTATAGACATACCGGCTGATTGCATCCCAGGCTTCTCCACAAAATTTTCCATTCATAAGATGATAAAAATCATCCTGTTTGGGGGTTCTTTTCAGAAGAAAAGTATCACCCGCTTTAAAGCAGGGACATGGCCCGGACTTTGGATCTGCCAGATATTTTTCCTGAAGTTCCGGAAATACCTTTGTTTCTAAAACCGTTATCTTACATTCATGCTGCATCTATACATTCCTCCTGGTGCTGGTTTTCTTTTCTTCACCAGCTTCTTTCCACAATTTACCTTCTTTGTAGTGTTTCCGGCAAAGTGCCACATAACTTTCATTGGAACCAAGCATGATCTGCACACCCTCCCGTACAATTTTTCCATTTGCATATCGGGTATTACACTGTGCACGCTTTCCACACCAGCAGACAGTCGGCACCTCTTCTATGACATCTGCAATCTCCATCAAACGTCTGGAGCCAGGAAATAAATGATTGCGGAAATCAGTACGGAGGCCGTAGCAGATCACTGGGATATTATAAAAATCCACAATATCAGACAAAATGTCTATTTCCTCTTCCGAAAGGAACTGTGCTTCATCTACCAGAACTGCATCCACTTTCTTTCCCTGATACCTGTATTCTTTATTTTCTTCTTTCCAGGTTTGGGAAATCTCTTTTAAAAATTCGTCCACGTATTCTGCTGAAGCAGATAATCCCATACGGGACTGGATCTTAAGTTCTCCGTCCCGGTTGTCTGTTCTTGGCTTTAATAATACTGCATACTGGCCGCGCTCTTCGTAGTTATAACGGACCATTAGTATGTTTGCTGATTTCGAGCTTCCCATTGCTCCGTACCGGAAATATAATTTTGCCATTTTCAAATTCTCCTCATGATCTGTGTGCTTTTGGAAGCGTAAAAATTTATCACCCTTTTGTATGATCCTTAAAATACGCTTTTAGTACTTCCAGACTTTCTTCCCGCAAAATCCCGGCAGTAACCTGTGGTTTCCAAAATGAATGCTCAAACACGATCTTCGAACAATCGCATCCTTCGTTTCCAAGGACACCTTCAAGTTCCATATTACTTGCACCATAGACCAGCCTTCCAAGTTTTACCCAGACCATTGCACCACTGCACATGAAGCACGGTTCACAGCTTGAATAGAGCGTATACTCATGCAGATCTGTGATAGAAGTCTGTGCGCAAAATTCCCGGATCAACCCCGCTTCGCCATGAAAAGTGGGATCATGTTTCGTATAAATCTGATTTTCATTTGTAAATACAATCTCGCCATCTTTGACAAGCACTGCACCAAATGGTTCATTGCCATGTGCAACTGCCAGGCGGGAAAGTTCAATTGCTTTTTTCATAAATGCTTCATCGTTTAATCTGTCTTTCATTTTTACATAACCTTTCTTTCAATCTTTCTTAACTTCTCATCTAAATATTTAGCTTAAGGTAAACTCCATTTTCCCATCCGTATAGACTACCTTTCGCCCTTTCTCCTGAAAATATTTTTCGATTACCTCATACAGCTTATCATAACGCCCTTCGCAGGCACAAATACCAAGCGGTTCAATCCAGATTGCCTGTCTCTCGGAAACATTTCGTAAATGTACCCGGAAATTCAACTGGTTATCGGATAACGCTTCGTTTAAAAGAATCACATCATTAAAACTTATTTTTTCCATAGTCCTCTCCCGTTCTCTGCAAATCGGTCATCTGATACATCAGGGCACTGGCCGAACGCTTCTTTCTCTTGCAAAATCACTTCTATAAGGATAACAATCCCAGGAAAATAGTGCAAGTAGTATTCTTTTTGTAAATGAAGAATTCTTCACTATGTATGCAATTGAAGCGGCAGTATCTAACATATCGGCAAATTCTATTTTTTTCCTCTTTGCCTCTCCTTCATAGGAACCTTTGGTAAGACGAAGAATTGCCCGGAATACCGTTTCCCCGTTTTTTTCAATAAAAAGAAGTTTTTTGTTGGAATCAAAACAGGAAAGTAGACATTCATTAGTTGTTCCATCTATATACGATAGACAGGAATAAACAGGAATTTCTCCGATCTGCATGACTGGCAGAAGGCCAGTTTCTTCTCTTGCAAGGAAGCGTCCAGAAGTCCGGCACAGATCTGTCTTCCATTTTTTTCTGTTTCCGGGGTTATTGGATATGCAATTTCACGCTCCAAGTCCCCATCTGGGTATTTTAGTTCCTGGAATTTTCCCAGAAGCTCCGCCACCACCAGTCTTCGAATCTCTTCCTGTTTGCCGGGACGGCTTTTTAAATAAGCAGCCATAATTTCCGCACCGCCTTCAAAGAGAAATTCCTGGATTCGTTCCTGATTCTCCTTTTGAAAGTCTTCTGTCAGCATCAGTTCTTCCTTCAGGGATGCAAGCATTACACAGCCCAACAGTATTTGAATGATACTGCTGTTTACAATAAGCCCCGTTATTATTCCTTCGCAACAAATAATTATAATGGGTATTACTGTGAACTGTTTCACAATTTGATTTTCTGATATAGGAATAAATAAACCATCTGTCGCCTTATGCATACACCTTAGAAAAGGTTTAATGTCAAGAAAAAAAGAAGACATTTTCTACTTGTCCTCTTTTTTAAAAAAATTTTCTATTTTTCATTGCACATTACAATCCGTACCGCTGAAATAAATAAAATCAAACCTAAAATGAGTGTTATGATTTTAAATGGGGTACTCATATAAGTGCTGCATAGCATTAGATATAGCTGTAAGCACATTATAACCACAAGGATTCTTATATCTTTATGTTGGACACACACTTCCGTTTTTTTAATCGAAATACTTGCCGCATTATTCAATCCTAAGCATCCGATACCCGATTCCAATATGGGTCTGAATATATTGCACCCCATTCTTTTCCGGCTCCAGTTTTTTTCGCAAAGTTGCCATGAAAACCCGAAGGGACGCAACGTCGTTTTCCGAACATCTTCCCCAGATCTGCTGCGTGATATAAGTGTGCGTCAGTACTTTTCCTACATTGCGGGATAAAAGACATAACAGTTTATATTCAATGGGCGTCAGATGCAGTTCATTTTCTCCAAGATAAGTACAGCCAGCAGTATAATCTATTTTCAGATTCCCATTTGTAAAAACAGAAGTTTCCTGCTGCACCCCAGCCTGGCTAATGGAAAGTCTTCGCTGCGTAACCCGAATACGGGCAAGTAGTTCCTCCACAGAAAATGGTTTGGTAATGTAATCATCTGCCCCCGCATCAAGCGCTTCTATTTTATCTGTATCTTCACTTCTGGCACTGATCACAATGATTGGCATATTGGACCAGGAACGAATCTTTCTTATCACATCCACGCCCTCCATATCTGGAAGTCCAAGATCAAGCAGCACAATATCCGGATTATGAGAAGAAGCCTCCAAAATGGCAGATGTCCCATTCTCCGCAGCCAGATATTTATAATCGTGGGTTTTTAATGTGGTTACAATTAAATTTCTGATCGGGCGGTCATCCTCTACCACCAGAATTAAAGCTTTATTCATTTAAAGTCACCTCACTTAACGGTAAAGTAAATGTAAAAATACAGCCATGGGGATTGTTATCCGTAAGCTGCAAAGTTCCCTCATGTGCTTCTATAATGGAACGGCAAAGTGCCAGTCCAAGACCAAGGCTTCGATGGCTGTCTGCAACAGTGTTCTTACCAGTATAGAACATTTCAAAAATATGAGGTTTCATTTCATCTGCAATTCCAGCACCATTATCCTCTACCCGGATCTGCGCCATGTCCTCCTGTTTGGAACCCCGGATGCAGATCACCGAACCAGGCGGAGTGTATTTAATGGCATTATCAATTAAGTTCACCAGTACCTGTATAATTAACCGGACATCCATTCGTGCAAGAATAAGTTCCTCACACTCTACCGTTATTTTGTATGCATCATGCTTCCGGTTGATGTGGCGCAGGGACTCTGTAATCACTTCATCCAGCAATTGATCTGAAAATTTAAACTTCAGTCTGCCATCATTTAACCTGGTAATAGAAAGAAGATTTTCTACCACCCCGATCAGCCATTCCGAATCATCATAAATATCGGTATAAATCTGCTGCCTGGTCGTCTCATCCAGACGGTCACCACTATTTAGCAGCATGTCAGCATTGCCAGAAATGGAACAAAGCGGAGTACGAAGATCATGGGAAATTGCCCTAAGAAGATCTGCCCGGAGCTGTTCATTTTTTGCAAGAACCGCATTTTGTTCTTTTTCCATGGCATTTTGTGAATTCTCCATCGCCAATGCGCACTCATTGATCACAGAAATCAAAATGCTGTATTCAAACGAATCAAGAGATTCCTTTTGCACCGGAATTCCGATTACACCGTAGACATGATCCCCGCTTCGGATTGCCAGGTATAAGCATTTGGCGTTTGGAAATTGATGGGTGGTTGCTCCTGCACGCTGACGGTTTTCGTATACCCATCTGGCAATTTCCTGCTCTTTTGCAGTTAATAAATCTTCTGTATCCTGTGTTTCTCCTGTAAAAAACTGTCCTTCTGACAAAGTTCCATTTTCAACCACATATGCAGTAAAGTTCCGGTTCAGAAGGCGAACCAGCTGGGTACAGGTAACATCCAGGATTTCTTTTTTTCCTTTTGCTTTTTGCAGTTGTCGGTCTGTATCAAACAAAATCTGCGTTCGAAAAGCAAGCTGGGCAGAAATCTTTGCATGCGCCTTTAACTTTGCAGCAAGTGCTCCTGTCAGCACAGAGGAAATCAGCATAATCAAAAAAGTCACTGGATATCCGACGGCATAGGTCTGAAAGGACATCCTTGGTTCTGTAAGGAAAAAGCAAAACAGAAACACACTCAAAAAAGATCCTGCAACGCTGCAAAGGTACCCATCTGTTACAATAGAAGTAAGCAGTACGCCCAGAATATATATGGTAACAATATTCGTGTCTGTGAAATTTAGTTTTTGAAATCCAAGACCGATCAGAGTACACACTGCAAAGATAAGTACTGTCAGAAGATAATCCCTGGCAGACGGCCTCTGTGCATACCAGGTAAAAGGCTTTTTATGGTATTTTCCAGTTTTGACCGCATCTGGAATGATGTGAATATCAATTTCTGGAACAATTTCAATCAGTTTTTCTGTTAAGGACGATTTACTAAAAAAATGGCTGCGGCGTGCATTGCTTTGTCCAATAACAATTTTGGTCACATTAGATAACCTGGCATATTCAGCGATCTGTACCGGCACACTTTCCCCATGTGTCATCACAATTTCCGCACCCAGTTCTTCCGCATACCGGATGTGTTCGTCCAGTTTTTCTTTATCTGTCTCGTCTATATTTTTCCCGGTCTGTACATATAATGCGGTAAAACGTGCCTGTAAGGCGCTTGCCATTTTGGCTGCTGTACTGACAATTTTTTCATTGGACGGAGCCGCTGATAGGCAGACAAGTATGTGTTCCTCTGCTTTTGGCTCCATATGTTCTGGCTGCAATCTCATTTTTATCTGCTATCCTTTTTCTGTCTTTTGTCTGGACCGTAGATTTCTCCCAAAGTTACATTGTTTATTGTATCACGCAACCGAGTCATGGTCAAAAATTTGTTTTTTATCTTTTCTGCGGTACAGAAAGATTTCTGCATCCTGATACTCCTTTTGGTATTGATGGATTTCTTTTAATATTTCTTCATCAGTCACCGTATTTAAAACCAAGACCTTTGCCATTTTGGGCTCTTCTTTTTCTATATGGGACGCATCTGCTATTTCAGCAAAAAAGCGGTCTGCCAGATTTACAAGATAACCACCAAAACAAAACAGGACTAGTACCGTAAGCACAAGTATTCTATCTGCCACATCAAACACCCCGATTCTTATCTCAACCTCATATCCACAGTAAGCTCAAACACGGAAGCATTTTTGCAGTTCTTTATATTCCCCCAGTACCAGCAGCTTCATATTTTCTGAAAGATAAGTGTCCGGAGAAATGGCAATACTGAAATCTTCTTCGTTTTTTACCGCAAGGATATTAATGTTATACCTCTTTCTGATATCCAGCTCTCCCACCGTTTTTCCAGTCCATTCTTTCGGAACCTCCACTTCAAAAATGGCATGGGAAGCATCCACTTCCATATAATCCAGGATATGATCGTCCGTATAACGGATGGATGCCCATTTTGCCACCTGTTTTTCCGGATATACAACTTTATCTGCACCATTGCGCAGCAGGAATTTTTCCTGAACGTCACGCTCTGCCCTGGATATGACAAGCTTTGCACCCAACTCTTTTAATAAAGAAGTCGTTTCCAGAGAATTTTGGAAGCTTCCACCAATAGTTACAAAGCAGATATCGTAATTTCCAATTCCAAGGGATCTTAAAAATTCTGCATTCGTGCTGTCCCCGATCTGGGCATTGGTTACAAAGGGAAGAGCCTTATCCACACGTTCCTCATTCCAGTCAACAGCCATAATTTCATGTCCCATCTGACTAAGCTGCATGGCAATGTGTCTTCCAAATCTGCCAAGACCAATTAACAATACATTTTTCATAATTCATTTTCTCCTATCCAACTGTAATTTTTTCCAGAGGCAGTTTTGCGTTTCCTTTATTCCGGCCCTGATATACGGCATAAATTAATGTCAGTCCGCCTACACGTCCAAGATACATAAGCAAAACCAGGATCATCCTTGAAAATAAATGAAGACCTGGTGTAATTCCAAGTGTCAGTCCTACCGTTCCTGCTGCAGAGGCCGCTTCAAAAAGGCAATCCAGAAGCGGAAGTCCTTCCCTGACACTGATTGCGATTCCTCCGCAGAAAAAAAGCATGAAGTAAAGCATGGCTATCGTTGCTGCATTTTTAATCACATGATACTCCAGTCTTCTGCCAAAAGCCCCTGCACTCTCCTGACTACGAAAAGTTGCCACTGCATTTAAAAGCAACACTGTGAAAGTAGTTGTTTTCATTCCCCCGGCTGTGGAGCCTGGGGAACCGCCAACCAGCATAAGCAGGATCATAACCGCTTTGGAAGCTTCTGTCATGTCCGATATCGCAACGGTATTAAACCCTGCGGTTCTGGTAGTCACAGACTGGAAGAAAGAAGCCAGTAATCTTTTTCCTATGGTTAGGTTTTTAAAATCACAGAAAAAGAAAAAAATAGCCGGCAACAGAATCAGACCTGCTGTGGTCATAAGAATCAGCTTGCTTTGCAGCCGGTATCGCCTAAAGTTCCATTTATTCGTATAAATATCATCCCAGGTCAGAAATCCAATTCCACCAATGACAATTAAAAGCATGATCACAAGATTTACTACTGGATTCCAGGCATAATTTACAAGTGAGGAAAATTTATGGCTGGCTGTTCCTAAAAGGTCAAATCCGGCATTGCAAAAGGCTGATATTGAATGAAAAACGGCCATCCATATCCCTTTTCGGCCATAGTCATGAAAAAAAACTGGCAAAAGCATGACTGCGCCGATTGCTTCAATCAGAAAAGTGCCTTTAAGGATAAATCGGGTCAACCTGACGATACCACCAACCTTTGGGGCTGAAATGGCATCCTGGAGTGTACTTCGCTGCATCAGAGATATCTTTTTCCCAGAAAGCAAAGAAACAGATGCTGCAACCGTCACCACACCAAGTCCTCCAATTTGTATTAAAAGCAAAATAATCGTCTGCCCTGCTGCTGACCAATAACTGCCAGTATCCTTTAGAACCAGTCCCGTTACGCAGACTGCCGAGGTTGCCGTAAAAAGCGCCTCATCCAAAGGTGTAAACAGACCTTCTGCCGAAGAAACCGGCAGCATTAACAAAAGTGTTCCTATAAGTATGACTCCTGCAAATCCTAGAATAATCACTTGAAATGATGTCAAATGTTTTTTCCTGCGTTTATTTTCAGGCATACGAACTTCAACTCCCTATTAATCACTTTCCTAGCATTTCCTTAACGTTGCTTTTTATTATATCTGTCTGCTTAATAAGATGGTATAAGAGTATCTGATTTTGTATTAAGATTGTATAAAGAAATAAAACAGGCAGAAAAGAAACTGTGAAATCACAATTTCTTTTCTACCTGTTAAAAAGCATGCATATCGCTTTCCTATTTTTGCTTTTTTATTTTTGCAATTCATTTCTTTTATAAAAAACTGATGCAGACGCCATACTATAAATGCAAGAAATCCATCTAGTTCTTCCACAAATATTGTTTATCGAATTGCCAAAAAGATATTGTCTGAAAAGCAGTATTTATTATATCTCAGATTAGCCAAACTGTATATAGGGGATACAAGATTATTTTTCTAATTGAGGAAACCTATTTCTTGTTTTTTGCATTTTCAAACAATACTTTTTATTTCTTGTTTTTTCTTTCAAATAAGTAGGTATAATTGATTCTCATAGATAAAAAGAGTATAATTAAAAAAGCGAAAGAAAACATCTATTCAGCACACTTTTGCAACTTTTATCGCAATACCAGATCAAAGGATAATGGGTTATGAAAATAGATACCTTTCTAAAAGAAAACGAAAAAATCGAAAAAAGTCCGCTAGAAGAACAAATAGGCTTCTACAAACGGCTGATTAAAAATGAACCGATTGGTTCCAAAATCCGTCTGCATGCCTATTTTTATTATGCCAGAATTTTTTATCAAGCAGGAGATTTCAGAAAATCCAGGGAAATATTAGAACCTCTTCTGCTCAATTATCAGTGTTATGCATATGAGCCAAAGATCATCTCCTGCTTCAATCTGATGGAGGTATCCTGTCATTGTGAAGCAGAATATGAGCTGACCCGCTATTTTTATAAAAAAGCCCTGGAAATAGCAGAAGCTCATAATGACAGAACCTACTATTCTTATGAACATAACAACATTGCACTTACTTACATCGCAGAAGAGAACTTTAATGAAGCACTTGCATCTATTTTACTGGCAGAAAAATTTCTTCCGGACAGTGATAAAGAAATGGGCGCCTATGTGTACTTGAACAAAGCTATTATCTATCACAATCTAAATCTTTTGGAAGAATCCCTCCAGGCTTATACACTTTGTCTGAAACAGTATCATGGAGAGGAACTTCTTCCGGATGATGTACTGCTTTGCAGCACTTCACTTTTTTACAAACTGGGAAATAAAGAAAAGTATGAAACCGCAAAAAATACTGTGCGGAAGAACCTTAAACAAATGTATGCAGCGGAATTTATGGATGCCTGCCGGGTTTTGTTTGACTGCGGGTTGGATTCCGAAGACTTTGCACTGGTACAAGAAGTCATTGATTCTATGGAACAGTATCTGCAAAAATATCCACGAGAACTGCGTGTTGGTGTGAAAGTGGAAGAATTAAAATTCAGACTGGCTGAAAAACAAAATAATTCTCAGGCCATGCTTCTTGCTGTAGAAGAGAAAACCAGATACAAGCATCAGATCATCAAAATTTCAGAACAACAGCGTACAAGAACTTATGATCAGTTCCTTGCTATTAATAATGATCTGCGAAAAGCCATCGAAAGTAAAGAAAAAGCCAGTCAGGTAAAAACACAGTTTTTGTCCAACATGTCCCATGATATGCGAACTCCCCTCAATGGGATTATAGGAATGCTCAGCATCATCCAGAAGAACCGGGACGATGCTGCCCGGGTAGATGACTGTCTGGATAAAATCGCCTTATCAGCCGATCACCTGCTCTCCCTTGTTAACGATGTCCTGGAAATGACAAAGCTGGAAACAGATTCCATTACCATAGAAAATGAGCCCTTTGAGCTGGATCAGGTCTGTGCAGATGCAATGCATCTGATCACCTTCCAGGCCCAGGAAGCAGGATTGCACGTCCATGAAGAACACGATGACGTCAGAGGCATCCATCTTCTTGGAAGCCCGCTGTATCTGAAAAAGATCCTTCTTAATCTTTTCAGCAACAGTATCAAATATAATAAACCAGGCGGCCACATTTATACCAGTCTACATATTATAGAGCGCACAGAGGATGTAATTACCCTGAAATTCCAGATTCAGGATACCGGGATCGGAATGTCGGAGGATTTTATAAAAAATAAACTCTTTCAGCCTTTTGTGCAGGCAAAAGATTCCGCACGCTCCACTTATACCGGAACAGGACTTGGAATGGCGATTGTGGAACAGATCGTAAAGAAGCTTGGCGGTACCATGGACGTAAAAAGCAAACTGGGGGAAGGTTCCTATTTTACTGTAATCCTTCCTTTTGAAATCGATCAGAATCCGGAAATACCAGAGGATATGGCTCCGACGGAAGCAAACCTTCAAGGTATGCGTTTTCTGCTTGTCGAAGATAACGAACTGAATATGGAAATTGCAGAGTTTCTTTTAAAAGAAGACGGGGCTCTGATTGAAAAAGCGATAAACGGTCAGGAAGCGGTAGAACTTTTTGAAGCTGCTCCTGCTGGTACGTTTAACGCCATTCTCATGGATCTGATGATGCCGGTTATGGATGGCTACGAAGCAACCAAAAAGATACGTGCCTTGGGAAAACCAGACTCCAAAACAATTCCAATCATAGCCATGAGTGCCAAGGCATTTGCAGAAGATGTTTCTGAGAGTTTGGCCGCTGGAATGAATGCGCACTTGACGAAACCTTTGTTCCGTGAGGAGCTGATCAGCACTATTGCAAAATACTGCCATTAATAAAAAGGGCAAAAAACTTTTAACCCTAACCTAACATCACAATATCAATCCATATGTCTATAAAGGCAGAAAATTCTTTTTGGAATCTTCAGCCTTCTTTCTATTCAGCAAACTATTTTTCTACTGTACCATTTTCATTGCATCGGTTTTCATAATTATTTCCAGAATGCGCCGCAAGTTGAATCTCTATAATAAAATTGCCATCCAGTCAGATATTTTCAACCAGATGGCAATAACTTCGTTATTTATGCAGGCAGCAATTCCTCATTTTTAATAATTTCTTCAATCCGTTTTTCTTCCATTCCCGCTACATCAGCAATCTGAGCTCTTCCATTGGAATATCATATTCATTTCCATATAGCTTTTCCTTCTATCAATCAAATTTCAGAACCAGTTGTCCGTCGATCCAGCTTTTCTGATCTGCCTGATGTATTTTATCATCTGGTTTTAAATTTCCAATCAAAAACGGGGATTTCGAATCATGCAAAGCATAATTCTGACGAACCGTTTTGGTATCATAATTAGCATAACAATATTTGCATCCA
Organism: Clostridia bacterium; assembly: GCA_029101305.1. Classification (GTDB taxonomy): domain Bacteria; phylum Bacillota; class Clostridia; order Lachnospirales; family Lachnospiraceae; genus Blautia_A. Next base: position 12,350 of record JAQXQS010000223.1, read on the forward strand.
TGAAGACACGTATTATATGCTCCAATATCATTTCCCATAAAACAGGCACATTCTTTCCGTAGTGGCTGCTTTTTCGGTATATCCAGCGTGGTATGGAGGGCTTTTTCATATGTTTCCTGTGTCATACAGCCATTGCAATCTGCCCCATAACAGGCTAATTCGGTTCCTTCCCCACAGGGATATACTTTCATTCCATGTGCCGCGGCTATCTGTATCATGTTTTTCCCAAGTGACAGACGTTTTTCTTTTGGTACAGCTTGTGCTTCTGGAAAATTTCTTCTCACTTTCTGGTACAGGTCGATGAAACTGATCACGCAGGTATGGGTATAGCCCTCAAGGGCCTGTGCGATCTGTGTAAACTTTTGGATATGGACCTCTGGCGTATAAGTCTCATTCAGGAATATAGGGTCATAACGCCATCCCATGGAATCCGGTCCTGTAATCTCAGCCAGTTGCCGAAATGTATCTATTACCGCTTCTACGTCTGGAACCAGAGGCTCTATTTCTCTTCCATAAGGGGTAATTGTAACGAACCAGTACATTCCATATGGTTTCAGTAAATCCATGTGTGAAAGCATAGGCGCTGGATTTTTCGAGCAAAACGCAATCAGATCTACCACAGAAGGCGAAAGGGTATATCTTGTTACCTGCTGCGGTTGATATGGATTCCGAACCATCACGTAGCCCTCTTTTATCCGGTTACACAGCCATTCGGAATAAAATGCCGGGATATCCGTCCGCATACCGGTCTGAATAATCATAACAAACTCACTTTATTACATTTTTGGATTGCATCCATCTTATTTCTTTTATAAAAGAATTGATGCAGACGCCATACCATAAATGCAAGGAATCCATTGATTCCCAAAACGATCACACACCACAGTACAGACATATACCAGGGCTGGGAATAAACCAGCAAAAAGAAATAAGGACCTTCTATGATCCTGCATAAATTAAGGATTATCGTAACCACCGCATAGATCAGTGTAGGAATCATAGCCTTTGCAATAGCTGTTCCCGGCAGTTTGTTTTCTATCTCAAATGCAAAAAAGGAAAAAACTGCCAGAATCGGGCAAAGCGTGTGCTGATAAAGCATGGAACCTCTATAAAGCATAGAAAGCGCATGTTCTCCCATTGCAGGCATTAGGATGAATATAACTACAAAAAAAGTCAGCATCAGGCAACTAACGGCTATGTAACGCAGGGTATGAATCCAGACTGGGCACCTGCCTTTTCCACGCAATTCTCCGACTACATATACACAAAACAACAGACTTACGATCATTGCCAGATAATTACTATCCTGTGTGTAAAACATGAAGTTTCCAACGCCTTGATCCGCCACGCTTAAAATAAGTGCAATTACTTCAAAAATCACAATAAGAATATTAACGCACAAAGCACCGATTAATCTGTTTTTATGTTTCATTTTATCTGTTCCTTTCAAAAATATCGTTTCACAAATCATCACGATTTATTTTTCTTTAATTCAAAGCTCCATTAAAAGAAATCCCTATGTTGTATCAAATGACCTGGCTCTGCTATCAGAAACTGCTCATCCCAGTTTCCAGAAACCAGTTTTTCCAGAATCCGATTACTTCCCTGCACATAATCCAACACGGCGTGGATCATATCGGCATTTTTCTGTGCCTGTTCTGCGTATGTTTCCTCGTAACAATCATTATATCCCGTATCAATAATATCCAGGAAACCATATTGGTCAAACCACATATGAAATAATGTCTCTTCATCCATTTTCTGAAATTCTCCAGCTGCTTTACAATAATCTTTCAAAAGTGACAATGCTGAAAATTTTTCAGGATCATCCTCATAAAGATACAGGTGCCCGGTTTCTTTTCGGTTCGGAATATACTGATCATCCGTAGCCAGAAGCAATGAAACACAATCATCTACTCTTGGAATTATGGTTTTCACCTGTGCTTGGACCTGATCCCATACTCCTCCACAAAATCCCATGGCAACCAGAATAGTTTCTGGCTCAATGTTTTTTCTATCAAATTCTTCCCTGATCACGGTTTTCATTTTTTCCGGCTCTACATGGTAAATCCGGTCAATCACCATAACAGGATGATTGGTATGCATCTTTTCCTGCGCCATTTTCACATAAGACTCTAATGAACTGCAGGTAAGAATCACAGTTTTCGTTTTCATGCCTATTACTCCATTATTTCAATCAGCTGACTAATAAGATAGTTACTTAAATCGTCACATAAAGATAATTAAATACCAGCTTTCTCTGATATTCATAATACTTCGCCTTTTTCTTTATCATCTCCATTACAGCCCGGTCAACTTCATCGCCTCGGAGGTCGAAGGGGTTGTAGGAATTGACGTTGTCGCGGATCCGCAGGATATATTCGCCGTCGTTGTCCATTACTTTTACGGATACATAATATTTCTTATCTGTTTCGCCGATACCGAATTTCATAATGTTCAAAAGCAGTTCTTCCACGATCAGATGGATAAAGAAGGACTGTTTAAAATCAAGCTCCCATTCGTCGCACAATCCTTCCAGATTCTCGGACATTTTTTCCATGCTGCCTTCTTCGATTGGATAATATTCTTCGAAAACACGGTTAGTAAAGCTGTATTTTTCTTTTATGTAGTCTTTTATTTTTCCAAATATCTGGATTGCCAAAACAAGCAGCAGACATACGGCTTCGCTTATTACATACACCAGAGCCAGCCCCACGATTCCCATTCTGCTGATCAGCAGGAATCCAGCCGCCAGCATAAGGATAAAGTTGCGCAAAAGGGATAAACCGGAAGCATACCTGGTCTTTCCAATTGTCTGCCAGAAGGAAGTAGTTACCACATTGATTCCTGCCAGAGCCACACTGACTGCGTAAACGCGAAAGGCTGCGGCTGCTGTTTCCAATGCCGGGCCGTCATTTAAGCCAAAGAAAAACAGTATCTGCTTTGCTCCCAACACAAAAAGCAAGGCAATGATAAGCCCTGCGGTTGCAACGATCCGCAATCCGTCATGGTACACGGCCACCATTCCTTTCCAGGCCTTTTCCCCTCCTAAAATGGAGATAACCGTAGAAGCAGCTGCTCCGGCTCCATCAAACATGGCGCTTGGAATGGTGCTCATGGTATAGATAACGCCAAATACTGCTACGGAAAAAGTACCGTCTTCTGAAGAGCCCTTTAACAGCATGGTATTAAACACCAGCATAACCACCGCCTGAAAAATAAAAGCAGAACCTACGCCAAATCCATTTTCCACATATTCTTTGATTTCATTCCAGGTGGGAATGTGAAAATGAAAGCTTAAAAGCGCCTGCTTGTTCCAAAAATGAGTAAGCAGCACCAGAGTTCCTACTGTTTCTGCAATACATAAAGACGCCGAAGCCCCAACAAGTCCCCAATTCAGCACTTTCATAAACAGCAGATCCAGGCTTAAATTTGTGACAATAACGCCAGCTGAAGAAATGGCAGCCAGCTTTGGCGCACCGTCTGTCCGTACTGCAATAGAGAGAATATTATATAACACATAGATCGGGGCAAAGGCAAACACCACGGTCAGATACTGCAAGGCCTGGGGCAGAAGCTCCGTTGTGGCGCCAAGCAGACTGCATAATGCGCTACGAAATACGAGAGATACTGCTGCGAAAAGTACACCTGTTACCAGTCCTGCACTTAATACAGAGCCGAAAATCCGATTTGCACCTTTCAGATCCGCTTCTCCAAGTTTTTTCCCAATTAAGACTCCTGCACCGCCGCCTAAGGTGATTCCCATAAGTAAATAAAGCAGAAATACCGGTGTGGCAATGTTCGCCACAGCCAGTCCGGTACTGCCTATAAAATTTCCCACCAGGGTTGCATCCACAAGGGTAGATACGGTAACTCCCAGAGAAGAACATACTCCCCAGAATAGAAAGGTTCGGTATGCACTTTTTGCGTAATTGTTTTCCATAATCATATTCCTCCTGCACTAGAGCATGTATGAAAAAGGCTTTCTGTAAGATGTGTCCCTCGCTTTTTCAATCTGTTTTACAGTTCATATCAAGATAATTTATTTCGTACTGTTTTAAGGACAAATCTTTCGGTATCCTTTAAATAATCGTCAAACCATATAAGGAAATTATATCTTTCATTCTCACTTAAAACAATATCATTTTCATAAATAACCTTTATATCATTCAAAAAGACGTCCTCTCTCTTTACCAGAAAAGAAAACGTCTCATTCTCTACCTTTTCCGAATGGTACAATACATACTGTTTTCCCTGTAACTTTCCAAAAATAATTGAAAAAGGACTGTTTCCAGCCCCTTTATTCCTGTAAATTTTCTTTCCTTCTTTCGTGCAGGTTGGAGGAATCGCTTCTTTTACCGCAGCATGATGTCTTGCTTTGGGAGTAGGAAGTTGGGCTTCCAGGATTTCTCCGCAGGTTTCACAGTATTTGCCCTCTGTTTTTCCGGCTGTCGAACAGGTTGCTTCTACTGCTTTATCTACTACTACTTTGTGACCTGGTGCCGGAATTTCTTCCTGGGTCTGAAGGACTTCATCACACAACTCACATCGAATAAAAGCTGTCCATCCTGGTTCTGTACAGGTTTCCGCTTTACCGTCCTCAGCCACATATCCTACATGTTTCTTTTGCGGAATCTCTTCTTTTGTATAGCCACAATTCTCACAGTGATAATACATTTTTCCAGGAGCCTGGCAGGTTGCTTCCTGGTCAATCTCCCCCGCCCCAAAATGGTGTACTTTGTCATCTGATTTCTCACAGACTGACTCATTAGCAGCAAATGTAATTACAGGTTGTGTCGGCATTAGCATAACTGTGGATAAAAAAATCGCAGTTGCATTTCTTTTATACTTATGTAATTTTCCAAATATTTACTTTTCTGCCAGAACTGCTTCAAATCCTTCTTCTGCTTTTTTTACAGTGTCTTCTATGATTTTTTCAGCAATCGGTTTCAGATTTATTTTTAAGATCTGTCCGATTACTTCCTCCTGTTTTGTTTCTGGTACTTTATATAAGGTAAAGCAGCATTTCAGGAATCTTCTTAATTTATCTTCCATAGTAAAATAGAGGTCACATTTTTTTGCCATAAATCCTCTGGTGATTCCGGCAGAAGCAATGTCCATTTCGTAAAAATCTTTCAATTCAGCATTTTCCATATATTTTGAAAAAATATGCTGAAGCTTCTGTGCTGTGCTCATATAAATATATTCTGAGGTAGTTGGAAGGGAATATCCTACCACATACAGTTCCCTCAACGGTTCTGACAGCTCCGCTATGTACATCTGTATTGAAGTTTCTACTCCATAGATAAGCAGCGGATCAGGATTTTCCCCTAATAATTTCTCTGTATTATCAAACTGGCTTCCAAACATTGTTTTGACCAGGGTAAGCAGCAAAGCTTCTTTATTATCAAATGCTGCAAAAAAGGAGGAAGGGGACATTCCAGCTGCCTTTGCAATAGAGGCAGTGGTAGTCTTCTCGTATCCATTTTCAAGAAATAGTTTTACGGCAGCATAGATCATTTTGTTTCTTCTAACAATTCCTTTATGTTGTAATCCTTTTGGCATTTTTACTTCAACCCATCCTTGCAATTATATTTTTGTATTTATTATTAACTATGCTCAATTATATATTGCTTTGATGGTTTTATCAATGATTATTTACATTTATAAGTATGACTACTTCTCCAGTTTTTTAACTTTTTTTGCTTTTCTTTTACGATTCAAACAGCTGCTTTGCCCTTTCCAGATTTCTTTTTCCATTTATTTTCAGAAACACTTTTGTAATATCCAGTTGTACATCGTTTTCCTGGCAAAGCTTTTGTGCCTGGGAAAATGGAATATAAATGGTATCCTTTTCTTTTTCTGAAACAGACACAACTTTGCAGGGGAGATAGGCATTCTTTTGGATGTGGCTGTCTGTATAAGAGAAAGACGAATTGGAACTGGCACTGCCTTCCTCGTTCCCTTCTGTCATCTGATAAGAAATATTTAGGTCTTCCCCCTGTTTCAGATACTTTTCCTGCTGTTTATTGGAAATGGAATGTCCATTAGAATCTTTCATATTCTGAAGAGCCGATGTTCCAAGCAACAGCATGGGCGTATTCCCAAGGTTTTCCTGATC
>JAQXQS010000224.1 GCA_029101305.1 Clostridia bacterium
TGGTGCTCCCGCAATCGCCGACTGTATTCGTAATCCGGGCTATCGCCCTACTTACTCATACAGTCTAGCCTGTGCAATATCCATAAATCCAACATGCAAGCATGCTGGATTCATGGCTGCTGCACAGGACTTTCATAGTAACTTGTGAATAAGGATAGCACTTGTATGTTTTAGAAACAAGAGAAATTTTGATTGCACTGTAAAAAATACCAGAGTCTGTTTGAAAAATCATTCCTGCAGAAAACTTTTCAAACACGTTCCAGATTGGATAAATTGTGAGAAAAAGATAAAATGAAAACGATTTTCATATTGACTTTGAAAAAGAAACTGCTATAATATGAAAATGATTTTCAAATTGAAAGAAACAGAAGCTGTTTAGAGATTGCGGTGAACGGTAATCTTTGAAATAAAGGAAGCGCAATGTTACTTTGGAGGCAAAAGAATGAGTGAAAAAGCACAATACCGTACCCGGCAGATCACAGAGCTTGAGAATTATCTGTGTTCCATGGAGGGGAAACACGTTACGGTCAGTGATATCTGTAAATACTTTAAAAGTCAGGGCATTTCCATTGGGACGACTACAGTGTACCGGCAGCTTGACCGGATGGTGGAGCAGGGATTGGTCGCCAAGTATGTGGTAGATGGTACAAGCAGCGCCTGCTTTGAGTATCTTGGACATGAGGAGCATTGCCATAAACATGTATGCTTCCACTGTAAATGTGAAAAATGCGGGAAGGTGATTCATCTGGAATGTGAAGAGATGACGCATCTGGGCGAGCATATGCTGGCAGATCATGGATTCCAGTGGGATTTTACCAGAACTGTGTTTTATGGAATCTGTGAGGAATGCAGAGCAACTGAAGGATTGAAGTAAGGCGGAAAGAGAAAGCCTTTTTCCAACATGCTCTAGTACTTCATCCGACCAGTAGCCGTACTGTCTGGATGGAGTATTAGCAGACATGTCCGTTTAGAATAAAAGAGGATAAGATGCATAAATTGAAAAAAATATATAATTCAAAAAGTAAAGTCAAAAAGCTGTTACTATCAGCGGTTGCAGCAGGCGCGGCATTTATGCTTACCGCTTGCGGTGCGGGAAATGTAGCGGGAAATGTAGTGGGAGATTCAGCGGAAAATCCAGCAGCCAGTTCAGCGGAAACGTCTGGAAACCAGAGTGCCCAGGCCGGCGACAAACAGAAGCTCCAGGTAGTGACCACCATTTTCCCGGAATATGACTGGGTAAAGGAAATTCTGGGCGAACAGGCTGATAATGTAGAGCTTACCCTGCTCCTTGGAAACGGAACAGACATGCACAGCTTTCAGCCAACGATGGAAGACATTCTGAAGGTATCCACCTGTGATGTATTTATTTATGTAGGTGGAGAATCAGACAACTGGGTAGCGGATGCACTGAAAGGCGCAGGCAATCCGGATCGGACGGCAATCAATCTGATGGAAGTACTGGGAGATCAGGTGAAAGAGGAAGAGGTTGTTGATGGTATGCAGGACGAGGATGGGCATACACATGTGAGCGCGCAGGAGAATGAGGAATCATCCGCAGAGACAGATTCCGATGGTGCTGAGGTGCATGCAGACACAACTTCGGGGTCTGCACACGAACACGACCATGAAGACCTGGAATACGATGAACACGTCTGGCTTTCCCTGAAAAATGCGTCCCTTTTCTGTGATACCATTGCAGAGACCCTTGGCCAGGCTGACCCGGAGCATGCGCAGCTTTATCAGAAGAATGCAGATGCTTACGAGGAAAAGCTGGCGGTTCTTGACGAGGAATATAAACAGACTGTGGATCAGTCCCAGTGGAAAACCCTGCTTTTTGCAGACCGTTTTCCGTTTCGTTATTTAACAGATGATTATGATCTTACCTATTATGCCGCTTTTACCGGCTGCTCTGCAGAGACTGATGCAAGCTTTGAGACGATTACATTTCTTGCTGGCAAACTGGACGAGCTGAAGCTTCCCGTGGTGCTTACCATTGAGAACTCTGATCAGAAAGTGGCGAAGGCTGTGATCGAAAATACGAAAACCAAGGATCAGAAGATTTTGTCCCTGAATTCCATGCAGTCTGTGACAACACAGGAAGTGGAAGAGGGAACCACCTATCTTTCTATTATGGAAAACAATCTGCAGGTCCTGAAGGAGGCATTATGAAGCTGATAACCTGTGAAAATCTCACATTAGGATATGAAGGAAAGGCGATTTTGTCCGGACTGAATTTTACGGTAAATTCCGGAGATTATCTTTGTATTGTAGGAGAAAACGGCTCTGGAAAATCTACCCTGATGAAGACCCTTCTTCATCTGCAGCCCCCAATGAGCGGCAGCATCACTATGGGAGAAGGGCTGAAAATCAATGAAATCGGTTATCTGCCCCAGCAGACTGCTCTTCAGAGGGATTTCCCGGCCTCTGTGGAGGAAATCGTAATGTCTGGCTTCCTTGGCAGAATGGGACTTCGTCCTTTTTACAATAAAGCGGAGAAAAAAGAAGCTTACGAGCTTATGGAAAAAACCAGGATCGCAGATCTGGCGAAACGATGCTATCGGGAGCTTTCCGGTGGACAGCAGCAGAGAGTACTTCTTACCAGGGCTCTTTGTGCCACCAGGAAAATCCTTCTTCTGGATGAGCCTGTCTCTGGTCTGGATCCGGTGGCGACGGCGGATATGTATCAGATTATTAATGAATTAAATAAAGAAGATAAAGTTACGATCATAATGATTTCCCATGATATCAGTGAGGTGGCCATTTATGCAAGCCATGTGCTGCATATCGGACAGAAGGTTTTTTTCGGAACGAAAGAGGAATATTTGAACAGTAAGATCGGAAAACGTCTGGTAGACGCAGGAGAGGAGGAAAAAGCATGAGCGGAATATTTGAGAAGCTGGCATTTTATTTCCAGTATCCATTCGTGTGGTATGCACTGATCGTAGGTGTGCTCATTGCCCTTTGTTCCTCCCTTCTTGGTGTAACACTGGTGCTGAAGCGTTTTTCCTTTATCGGTGATGGACTTTCCCATGTGGCATTTGGTGCCATGGCCATTGCATCTGTACTGAATTTCAGCAATAATATGCTGTTTGTGATGCCGGTAACTGTGATCTGTGCAGTACTGCTTCTTCGTACCGGGCAGAGCACCAGGATCAAAGGAGATGCGGCGATTGCCATGATCTCTGTTGGGGCACTTGCAGTGGGATATTTGCTGATGAATGTATTTTCCACAGGCTCCAATATTTCCGGAGATGTGTGCAGCAGCCTGTTTGGCTCCACCTCCATACTCACCCTGACGACTGCTGAGGTGTGGCTGTGTGTGGCAGTATCAATAATTGTGGTTGCACTTTTTATCGTATTTTACCATAAGATCTTTGCAGTTACCTTTGATGAAAATTTCGCGAAAGCGACTGGAACAAAGACGGATGTATATAATCTGCTGATTGCGGTGATCACAGCGGTGATCATTGTGCTGGCTATGAATCTGGTAGGTTCCCTGCTGATCTCGGCACTGATCATTTTCCCGGCATTGTCTGCGATGCGGATTTACAAACGGTTCGGGGCTGTGATCATCTGTTCCGCAGTTTTGTCAGTGGTGTGTGCTTTCCTTGGAATCATCGTTTCCATTCTGGGCGGTACGCCGGTGGGTTCTACCATCGTAGCGGTAGATATTGTGGCATTTCTGGTAACAAGCCTGATCGGGAAAGTGTTGGAAAGATAGAAGTTAATAATCTAGGAAAAGAAACGTTGCTGAACCATCTGGGCTAATAATTCAGCAGAACCATCAATTCCAAGCACACTGGAATCCAGAAGCATATGCTTGTGCAGGCAGTCATCTGGAAGATATCCGGCATATCGCTTGTGGTAGGCATTTCGGGCCCGGTCCACTGCCTCAATAGAACGTTCCGCTTCTTCCAGAGACATTTTCAGGTATCCGGTGCAGTTTTCCAGACGGGCTTTATACGGAGCATAAATGTAAAAATTCAGATTGTTAGGACGGTTTTCCAGAATGTAATCAGAGCAGCGTCCTACAAAAATACAGGATTTCTTTTCTGCAAGAGACAGGATAACATCCTTTTGTACATCAAAGATCATATCCTGTTTCGCACTGGTCTGTGTACCAAGTGGAAAACGCATATTAAAGAAAGTGGTTTTTCCGGCAGTTTCCTCCAGATCGCTGATGGTGGAAACGGGAAGATGCATTTCAGCAGAAACGGCTTCTACAATATCACGGTCATAGTATTCGATTCCAAGCTTCTGTGCCAGCTTTTGTGCAATTGGACGGCCGAGACTTCCAAATTGGCGGGCAATACAAATTGTGTAATTCATGCGATACCTCCTTTAGCTTTTCGCTGGGCGAACTTTTCCAGTCTGGCCAGCAGATAATTGACACTGAGAGCCAGGGCAGCGGTCAGGATCGTGCCCCAGATCATTTTTACATAATTCTGTGTACGGAGTCCCTCGAAGAGCAAAACCCCGATGCCTCCTGCATTGACAGTCTGTGCGATTGTGGCACTTCCGATAATGACAACTGAGGCAATGTGTATTCCACTGACGATAACGGGCATAGCCAGTGGAAGTTGTACCTTGAAAAAAATCTGCACAGGAGACATTCCCATTCCCTTTGCTGCTTCCAGAAGGGAACTATCGATTCCATTAAAGCCTGCCAGAATATTGCGGACCAGAATAAACTGGCTGTAGATGGTCAGGACAACAATAGGACCGACTTTTCCAAGCCCGAAGAAGGGCATCATAATGGCGAAAAAGGCCATACTGGGGATGGAATAACAGGCTCCAAGGAGAGCCAGGACAATCTTCGTTACTTTTTTGCTCCGCATTAGCAGGGCACAAAGAGGAATTGCGATTAAAAGGGAGAGAAGAAGAGCTGAAACGCACATCATGATATGGTCTCCCAGATAACCAAGCATTTTATCATAGTGCCGGACAGCATAGTTAAAAAATTTTTCCATAGCGCAGCCTCCTATTTTTTCATCAGATCAGCGAGGCGGTCACGGTCAAGGGTTCCGATCACTTCGCCGTTGTTGCAGATCGCGATATCCTCTGAGGGATGTGCAAGCAAAAATGGAAGGGTATCATTGATGGTGCTGCTTCCTTCCAGGCTGAGTTTACTGTCTGTTATGCGGCTTTTATCAGCCAGTGAGGATACACAGACAACTTTTACCCGTTCCATTGGATCATCCGCGCCAACAAGTCGGGAAACAAATTCATTGGCCGGATGAAGGACAATATTTGCAGGCGTATCAAACTGCTGTAATTCCCCGCCATGCATGATGATAACCCGATCGCCTAGTTTAAAGGCTTCCCCAATATCATGTGTGACGAACAGGATGGATTTCTGAGTGGATTTCTGAATACGCAGAAGCTCATTCTGAAGAGTTTCCCTTGTGATCGCATCAATTGCGCCAAATGGTTCATCCATAAGCATGGCTGAGGGATTGGCTGCCAGGGCACGTGCGATTCCAACACGCTGTTGCTGTCCACCGGAAAGCTGTCTTGGGAAACGCTTCGCATATACAGAAGGCTCCAGCCCAACCAGAGTAAGCAATTCCCTCACCCTGGCATCTATCCGGGCTTTATCCCATTTTAGGATTTTGGGAACAACTGCAATATTATCTGCAACAGACATATGGGGAAAAAGACCGCTCTGCTGCACTACATAACCGATTTTTCTTCGGTATTCCACTTCTGGCTGTTCTTTTACGCTCTGTCCATGGAAAAGAATATCTCCGTCTGTAATGTCATAAAGACGATTTACCATTTTCATTAAAGTGGTTTTTCCAGATCCACTGGTGCCAAGGATAGTAATAAACTCTCCTGGTTTTACAGAAAGACTGACATCGTGTACTGCGTAGGAATCCATGCCTGGGAAACGTTTGCTTGTATGGATAAACTGAAAAACCGGAACATCTGGATTTGTATTTGTATTCATATGAAAACCTCCTGGTATACCTAAACTGTATAAAGATTACGGCAGACATAGGCCTGCACGGTGGAAAGAAGCAGATCCGTCATGATGGACAAAATAGCAATGGTAAGTCCTCCTGCAAGCAGGATGTCTGTTCTGTTGGACCCGATCCCAGTGAACACCAGATCTCCAAGACCGCCGGCACCAATGTAAGCTGCAATGCTGGTACTGGCAACTGTTCAGAGTCTGATGGATTTTTGCGCAAATTTCGAAAAATATTTACAGAACCGGACTGGAATGCTATTATGGACGAAAATAAAAAAGAAGAAAATATAAAAAAGAAAAGATAAAGAAAAGGGAGGAAGTAGAAATGTATAAGGTTGAGATACATTTTCTGCAGGTGCCTGAAGTGACGGTGGATGGCACCAAAGTGATTTTCCCTTATAAGAAGGCAGAAGCCCTGCTGTATTACCTGGCAGTAGAAAAGCATGTTTCCAGGGAGCAGGCAGCTACACTTTTGTGGGAAGATGCCGATGAAGAGAATTCCAGAAAAAATCTGCGGCATGCGATTTACATGCTGAAAAAGACTTTTGGATTTGAAATCGTAATTTCTGAACAACATTTTAATCTGGGACTGAGCCCTGAAATCTGTCTTATCACAGATATTGATAATTTTGCAGAACAGGACGATACTTCCTTATATAAAGGAGATTTCTTAAGTGGATTTTTTGTTAAGAATTCCGAATCTTATGAGGAATGGATGGAACACTGGCGGGATTATTACCGTAATATTTATCTCAGCCGGTTATACCGGGATATTTCAGAAACACCAGATGAAGAGCTTTCCCATCTGGAAGAGGCATGTTCCAGATACTGGCTTATGGATCCCTACGATGAAAGGGTCAGCAGCCGGATGATGAAAGCCTACAGTAAAAATCACCTTTATCTGAAGGCAATTGATGTCTATGAGCGTCTTTATCATTTGCTGGAAAAAGAAATGGGAATCGTGCCTGGGCCGGAAATTACCAGACTTTACCGGACAATCCGGGTAGAATGGGTGAATAATACTGCGGAAAAAAATGCAGAAGAAGTGTTGATTCCAGGAAGGGAGCAGGAAGTTCTGCAGATTCAGAAAAGTATGGACAGAGTCAGTTCCGGGACAGTTGAAGCGATAGCTTTACTGGGAGAGTACGGGGCTGGAAAATCAGAACTGGTGCAGAAAGTAACGGCAAAGATAGATAAAACAGCAGTATTAAAAATAGATGCAGGCTGTTATTACTCAGACCGGCATATTCCCTTGTCTATGTGGAATTCGGTAGTTATGCAGCTTGATGAATATATAAGGGCGAACAGGCTTCAGATTTCCAAAACCATTTTGCAGGCAGTTGCACAGTTTTTCCCTACCTTTGGAAATGAAAAGGTGGAAGTACCTCTTCCTATTGATATGGCCAGCAGTTTTAATATCCGCGCTGTGCAGAACGGGATTTTCCAGATTATTCAGACCATTACGGAAAACCACACGGTGCTGTTGAATGTGAAGGACATCCAGTATGCAGACGTGTACAGCAGGAGACTTCTGCTGATGCTGCTGGAAGGAATCCAGGAGCATTTACTGGTTACAATGACCTCCCTGGATGTTGTCAGCCAGGAGCTGGACAATTTTTTTGATGTATTAGAGGGAGAAGGAAAGCTTACCAGAATGGTAGTGCAGCCTGTGGGAGACAGGAAGGAGCGCCAGGGATCTGGCAAGGAGAATCTGGGAAAATGCCTGCGAGGTCTGAATCCAAAATCCAGAAAGCTGCTGGATATTATATCCCTGTTCAGTGATTATGCAGTTTTGGAATTGCTGGAGCTTGTAAGCGGCATGGATACCATGAATGTGGTAGAAGCTGTGGAAGAGCTGGAATTACGTTCCCTGATCGGGGAACAGATGGTACAGAAAGAGATCCGGCTTTTTTTCAAGCAGAAAAAGATGCAGAAGTATGTTGTGTCAGAGATTCCACCTACCAAACGCAAGGTTCTGCATAACAAGATCGGTCTTGCAATGGAAGCACATTTCACTGGCGAGAGACGGGATTATTATTATCATCAGATGGTATATCATTTCAGTAAAGCATCTAATATTCCCAAAACATTGCAGTATCAGATCTGTCCATATGAAGAAATTTCTATTTCCATGTTTGAATTATATCCTACGATGACAAAGGGATATGAAGAAACATTGCCAACAGATATGGGAGCTTATTTCAAGGAGCTTGCCCAGAAGCTGAAACAATCGGGTAGTCAGTTTGAGGAGGGCGGATTATATCAGGAATTGTCTGCCAGGCTGTTGATAACAACAGGAAGATATGAAATCTTGACCGGGCAGTATGGGGAAGGTGTGCGGGATGTAAAAGCAGCTCTGGAGCATCTGTATGTTTTGTCCCATCCGGCATATTATATTAAAGTCTGCAGGGAAATGATCTATTATGGAATCCAGCTTTATGAGCCTGAGACCATGTGGATTTATCTGAAGAAGAGTATAGCTCTTGCAGAAGAGCACGATTTATGGACAGAAAAAGCTATTTTGAAAAGGCTGGAAGGACTTTACTATATTATGACCCGTCAGTACGAGGCCGCAGAAAGGACACTTGGAGCATCTATTGATCTTTTCGAGCGATACAGTGGAAATGATCCAGGGATGGTGATGAATGAGGCTGCTGTTTATAATTATATGGGTGAGCTTGCCAGAGCCCGGCAGCAGTATACAGAGGCAGTTTATCATTTCCAGTACGCAGTGAGTATTTGTGCAGAGCATAACATTGCAGCCAGCTCAACCTTTTACACAAATCTTGGATGCACGTATTATGAAATCGGACAGCAGGAGGATGCGTGGAAAATGTTCCTGAAAGCATCCGAGCTTTATGACAATTCATTTACTCTGATGGGACGAAGCACAGCGAAAATATATTGCAGTCTGTATTACTGCCAGCAGGGAGATTTTGAAAAATCTGGAACTGCAATGCAGGAGGCAATGGAAGCCTGCAGGAAGCTCGGTTCCCCAAAGGAGAAATACTTATTGAGAAGGATGCAGGCGAAGCTTCTTGCAACGCATCCGGAGGAATACCGGGAGCTGCTAAAGGAATCAGCAGATTTCTACCTGAGAGACAGCCAGCGCTTAAAGGCTGGTATGGAAGCACATATCCAGGAGGCCTTGAAAGAACAGAATATTTTGACGCTTTTTTGACTATCTGCTGTTATATTAATGGGCATAGAAACAAAGAGGCACAAAGTCGTGACTGAAACCGGAAGGTTTTAGTTACGACTTTTTTGATTTCACAATAACAGGAAAGCGGGTGATAAGGCCGATGGATGAAAAGTACTTATGTGAAGTTTTCCAGATTCCTGTATGTGCACAGAAATACCTGGATAAATGGTTTACCTGTGAGGAAATGGAAATGCTTACACATATGGGAACAAATAATTTCTTTCCTCTCCAGCTTGCAGAAATTATGCACCTGGAAGTAGAACAGGCAGAAAAAATCATAAAAACAGCATATAGTCGGGCGGTACTTAATAAAGACGAAGAAAATCCACTGACTTACCGGGCGTCAGATTTCTATTCCAGACTTGGTGTGTTTTGCCAGTTTGAAAATGAAAAATGGCATCAGATACCGGAAGATGACAGAGTGAAAATAGGAAACTGGTATCTGGATGAATTTATCCGTCTGAACCGCCCACGGTGGGAAAAAGGTGAAAGAAATGACAGGGTAGTGCCGTTACATGAGGCGCTGGAAGCATTGGATGCACAGGACGATCCTCTTTACCTCTGCCTGTGCGACTGCAGAAGTATTTTTGAAAATTGCACACATTCCAGGGAGACCTGCATTTCTTTCTATAGTGGAATAAATTCCCCGGCGGACAGGGGACATGCCAGAGAGATAAGCAGGGATGAAGCAAAAGAACTGGTGAAAGCTCTTGATAAGGAAGGTCTGGTTCATACATTGGAAGGAACTTCAGGAATGTGTAACTGCTGCGGAGATTGCTGCTTCGAGTACCGGACTTCGAAAAAGCTGAATCTGATCGGGACATTTCCGATCACACATACCATTGCCAGCTGGAAAGAAGATACCTGTATTCATTGTGGAAAATGTGCCAGAAGATGTCCAATGGAAGCATTCGTAAAAAAAGATAAAGTGGTTTCCTTTTACCCGGAGAAATGTATTGGCTGTGGAATATGCAGCACCGCCTGTCCCAAACAGGCGATAGAGATTGTAGAGAGATAAAAAAATATTTTTCAATATAAAAGAATAGCAGAAAGGAAGAATTTGTTATGGAAAAAGTAATGACGATCAGATTAGACGATGAGCTCCCCGAAATGCCAGAATTTGTCCCTGGAATCAGACGTGCACCATCCAGAGGTTTCCATCTGACCAAGGAGCAGACAAAAACCGCTTTAAAAAATGCACTCCGCTATATTGACCCGAAATACCATGAAAAGCTGATTCCGGAATTCCTGGATGAATTATATACATATGGAAGAATTTACGGATACCGTTTCCGCCCGGCAGGACGTATTTATGGAAAGCCTATTGATGAATACAAAGGAAAATGTGTGGAAGGAAAAGCCTTTCAGGTTATGATCGACAATAACCTTGATTTCGAAGTGGCATTATATCCTTACGAGCTGGTAACTTATGGAGAAACTGGTTCTGTGTGCCAGAACTGGATGCAGTACAGACTGATAAAGAAATATCTGGAAAATCTGACAGAGGATACCACATTGGTTATGGAATCCGGACATCCGTTAGGCTTATTTAAATCACGTCCGGAAGCTCCCCGTGTAACCACCACAAATGCGATCATGATCGGTGAGTTTGACAATCAGAAGGACTGGGAGATCGCAGAAGAAATGGGCGTTGCCAATTATGGACAGATGACAGCTGGTGGCTGGATGTATATCGGACCACAGGGAATTGTACATGGAACATACAACACCCTTCTGAATGCCGGACGTCTGGAGCTTGGTGTTCCAATGGACGGAAACCTGGCAGGCAAGCTTTTCGTAAGTTCAGGACTTGGCGGTATGAGTGGAGCACAGCCAAAAGCAGCAGAAATTGCCGGTGCAGTAGGTATTATCGCAGAGGTAGATCTCTCCAGAATCAAAACAAGACTGGATCAGGGATGGGTAAGAGAATATTCAGACAGCCTGCCGGAAGTATTTGCATCTGCGAAGAAATGGCTGGACAAAAAAGAAGCCTACTCCATCGCTTATCATGGAAATGTTGTGGACCTTCTGGAATATGCCATTGAACATAAGATCCACATTGATCTTCTTTCCGACCAGACTTCCTGCCATGTGCCATATGAAGGCGGTTATTGTCCACAGGGAATTACCTTTGAAGAGAGAACACGGATGCTGGCAGATGACCGGGAAAACTTCTGCAAGCTGGTAGACAAGTCTTTGAGAAAGCATTTTGAGTGTATTGTAAAATGCCATGAAGATGGAACCTATTTCTTCGACTACGGAAATTCATTCCTGAAAGCTGTCTATGACGCGGGAGTAACAGAAGTATCAAAAACAGGCGATGTAAAAGATGGCTTTATTTTCCCATCTTATGTGGAAGATATTATGGGACCGCAGCTGTTTGATTATGGATATGGACCATTCAGATGGGTATGCCTTTCCGGAAAAGCAGAAGACCTGGAGACTACAGACCATGCGGCTATGAGCTGTATCGACAAGGAACGCAGATATCAGGATCTGGATAACTATAACTGGATCCGGGATGCAAAGAAAAATAAACTGGTAGTTGGAACCCAGGCAAGAATTCTGTATCAGGATGCAATTGGAAGAGTAAACATTGCCCTGAAATTTAACGAGCTGGTACGAAAAGGAGTGATCGGACCGGTCATGATCGGACGTGATCATCACGATGTCAGTGGAACAGATTCTCCATTCCGTGAAACTTCAAATATTAAAGACGGATCTAATGTAATGGCGGATATGGCTGTCCAGTGTTATGTAGGAAATGCAGCCAGAGGTATGAGCCTGGTGGCACTTCACAATGGCGGCGGTGTTGGAATCGGAAAAGCCATCAATGGTGGATTTGGTCTTGTTCTGGATGGAAGCAAGCGTGTTGACGAGGTTATCAAAGATGCCATCCTCTGGGATGTTATGGGCGGCGTTGCAAGAAGAAGCTGGGCACGAAATGAAAATGCAATGTCTGTAGTAAAAGAATATAACGAAAAATATGAAGGGGAAAGCCAGATCACAGTTCCGTACCTTGCAGATGAAAGCCTGATCGGTAAGGCAGTAGAAGACACATATAAAGACTGAAAGAGGTGACCAGGGTGGAAGACAAAATAAAAAATGTTGCAATTGTGGGAGTCGGAACCCAGGGCTCGATGATCGCATTCCGAAACGCACTTTATGGAAAAAGCGTGACAGGATACAGCCGCACAGAAGCTTCCATACATACCTGCAAAAATAAAATAGAGAAGTGGGGCCAGTATTATGTGAAAACTGGCAGACTTACACCGGATGAAGCTAAAGAACTGGCAGGAAGGATCCGGTATACTACCGATTTGAGGAAATGCTGCCAGGATGCAGATCTGGTGGTGGAGAATGTACCGGAAAAGCTGGAACTGAAGCAGGAAATATTTAAAAAATTGGATGAATATTGTCCGGAGGATACCCTGCTGAATTCAAATACATCTTCCCTGCTGATGAGTGATATTGCAGCCGGAATATCAGATGAAAGAAAAACAAAAACATTTTCAGTGGATCATGACGGTCCGGTAAGAAATAGTTATCTGGAAATGATGTGGAATCCCTGGACCTCGGAAGAAACAAAGGAAAAAGCACTGGCACATTACCATAAGCTGGGATTCCAGCCTGTTATAACAGAAAAGGAAATAAAGGGATATTCCATAAACCGGGTATGGAGAGCTGTTAAACGGGAATGCCTGTATCTCTGGGCAAATGGGTATTGTGATCCTGATGAATTTGACCGGGCTGGATGATCGAGTGGGGAACGGATATAGGACCCTTCCGGTTAATGGATCTGATCGGGCTTCAGACTGTTTACAATATTGAAAATTCTTACTATGCAGCCAGCAAGGATGAAAGAGATAAACCACCTCAGAAGTTAAAAGATCTGATAGATGCAGGGCATCTTGGGATGAAAACCGGAAGTGGTTTCTACGACGGGTATGATACGGAAGCAGGAAACATTTTGAAATAAAAAAGGAAGGCCGATTGTAGCAGAGAAAGGATGAATGCTGTGGATGTACTGATTTTGAATGGAAAAGGGCTTACCGTGGAGGAGGTTGCGGAGGTGGCCCTCAAAGGCAGAAAAGTGGAAATAGCAGAAGAAGCCTTCGGACGGTTGAAAAAAGGCCGGGAGCTTATGCAGAGCCTGGCAGACTCCGGAAAGGCCATCTATGGATTTAACAGAGGAGTAGGCTGGAACAAAGATATCTGCGTGGCGCAGGATGAAATCGATGCTTATAATTATGAACTGATCCGGACACATGCCCTGGGTGTTCCACCTTATCACACGGATGAAGAAGTAAGGGCGATGATGGTGATCCGCCTGAATAATATGCTTATTGGCACTGCCTGTGCCACTGATGAACTGGCAAAGCGGTACAGGGATTTTCTCAATCATGGCATTCATCCTCTGATTCCCCAAAGGGGATCTGTGGGAGATGCGGATATTACCACCCTGTCTCATATGGGACTGACTTTTTCCGGAGAAGGGGATGTCCGTTATCATGGGGAAGTGGTTCCAGCTGAAGAAGCAATTAAAGAGGAAGGGCTTCCGGAATACAGGCTGAAATTAAAAGATGCCCATACCATTATCCTTTCAAATGCACAGGGAGAAGGTCTGACAGCACTTCTGGCAGTAAAAACAAGGCAGCTGGTGGATCTGGTGAATCTGATCTACTGTCTGGATTATGAAGGCCTGAATGGAAATGTGGAGGCTATGTGCAAAGAGGTAAATGAGATCAGAGGATTACCAGGACAGATGGAAAGCGCAGCCAGATGCAGGGAATTTCTGGAGGGCAGTTATCTGTATGAGCCGGATGAGAACCGGGCACTTCAGGACTCTCTTACATTCCGGGGAGGGTTTGCCATTCAGGGAACAGTGCTGGATGCGTTACATGTGGTTGAAAAATTTCTGGCGATACAGATAAATTCTCCCTCTGATAATCCTGCAATTGTACTGGAAAAAGAGAACACCTTTGTTACAGCCAATTTCGAAACGGCTACGCTTGCAGCGGCGGTGGAGATGCTGGCAATCACATTAAGCCATATGTCAAAAGCAATCAGTTACCGGATGATTAAGATGACAGATCCGCATTTTACCGGGCTGACCAGATATCTGGCGGCCTGGGACGGTTCCAGTCTGGGATATGCAACGATCCAGAATACCTATACAGCGCTGGATGTGGAAAATCGTTTTCTGACCAATCCTTCTTCTGTGGATTTTTATCCAATGGAGGGAATGATCGAGGATCATGGGGCAAATCTGCCACTGGCAGCAGAAAAAGCATTAAAAATGGTGGATAATATATATTATCTGGCTGGAATGGAAGCTCTTTATGCTGCACAGGCAGTGGATTTGCGGCAGATGAAATTCGGAGAGCTGAAGCTTGGAAAATACACTGGAAAAGCTTATAAAGCAATCCGAAGCTGTATTCCATTCCTGGATGAAAACAGAAATATGCACGAAGAAATCAAAAAGATTTACGCATTTATGACATCGGATGAAATGGGAAATATTTTACAATGAGTAAGAAGAACAGTTGAAACTTGGGAAAGAACATGAGAGGAGCGATTATTATGAAAAAAAGAAGATGGTGTGCTGCGATTTTAGCAGGAGTTATGGCAATGACAACAGTGACTGGCTGTGGAAGTTCTTCTGGCTCAGAAGACAAAGACCCACTTGTTGTTTCCTCAAAGGATTTTACAGAATCCCAGGTCCTTGGAGAGGTTTACGCATTGGCCTTTGAGGACGCAGGAATTAAAGTGGAAAGAAAAATGAATATCGGTTCCTCTCTGATCCATGATGCCATCGTAAATGATGAGGTGGATTTCTATGTGGGTTATACAGGTACGGGTCTGATAACGCGTCTTGGAATGGACACGATCCAGGATCCACAGGAATGCTACGACACAGTAAAAAAAGCTTATGAAGATAAGTGGAAGATCACATGGCTTGACTCAACAGATATAAATGATTCCGAAGGATTATTCATGCTGAAAACAAAAGCAGAAGAATTAGGAATCACAGATTATACCCAGTTATGGGAACAGGCAGATTCGCTGGTCCTGGGAGCATTTGGAGAATTTTATGAAGACCTGTATCAGGATATAAAAGATGTTTACGGTGATGTGAAGTTTAAAGATGAGCTGGTTATTGATTATGCATTGAACTTTGAGGCGTGCAGAAGCGGACAGATCGATGTATTTAATCAGTATACGACCAACGGAATGTTGTCCACCGGTGAGTTTGTGGAACTAAAAGATGACCAGGGTGTATGGCCTCCATATTATATCTGCCCTCTGGTCCGTGATGATGCACTGGAACAGTGGCCGGAAGCAGAAGAAATCGCCAATAAGGTTACAGCACTTCTTACCAAAGAAGATGTGATCGCTATGAATGCAAAATGTGACGTAGACGGGGAAGACTTTGAAGACGTGGCCGAAGAGTATTATGAGAGCATTAAGGATAAGCTGTAAATATGTGTGGGAAATGTGAAGAGGTTGAATGAAAAAGTAATTTCAACCTTGCATTAGAACTGGAAAAATAAGGTTTTGATGCAGGACTAACTTCCAGATAGCTCTGGATAAATTTATTGCTTTAGCATATAATAAAGGTGGAAAACAGTGTTTTTTCTGGAAAATTGGCATCATTTTGGGACCGCTGGGAAACTTTTTGCAAAAGTAACTTCCACCGGTCTGAGGAGAAAACCGATACTCGGGGATGGATCCTGCGTTTACTTTTTCAATAGTGATGGTTTAAGAATCACCTGGTTAGCGGGGATACTTTCCAGGCCACAGAGATCCAGCAGTTTTCTGTCTATTAGTAACTGAGCCAGTTTGAACGGAGTGCAGCCGTTCAAACTGGCTCTTGCTACGCTGTTGATATGATTTGCAATCAGAGTTACCTGCTCTTGGTCTAAACCTGCAAATGTCATTCCTTTTGGAAGAATGTAGCGTATAAATTCATGGTTCTTTTCCAGCCGGCCTTTCTGCCAGGATGCCATTGGATCACAATAAAAGACATGAGATAAGAGTGGTCCATTTCCCGGACATTCAAAAATCTCTGGATCTTTAAAAGAGGAACCATTGTCTGTAAGTATAACAGGGAAAAGTCTACTGTAGAGATCAGTACCCAGATGGTCATATATCCATTGAAATACTGCCTGTACATTATTATGTCTGTCTGCATCCATCAGGAAGATAAGCATAAGGCTACAGTTGCGAAAAAGCATGGTCAGCAATACTTTTTCTGATTTGCCCCCGGCACCTTCAACTACATCTAATTCTACAACGCTTGTATCAGGATGTTCTTTTAGATAGTTCTCAAAATCCTGATAGGAGCGGTTTTTTCTATATCCTGTATTATCTGACTTCCTATGGACTTTCCTGCGCTTTTTGTAGCGGACTTTACGTGGAAGGTCAAGATTGATCGCAGTGAAATATCCCTGGTCTATATAGTTGTATAGAGTTCTTATAGAGCAGTCAACAGATTCCTGATTGGAAGCATAAATATGGGATAAAGGCTGACCCTGCAGGAGAAGAGGGGAAACCAGGCGGTCCAGCTGTTCGAGGGATTCAGGGGTCTGATTTATACCGGAACGGGAAACGGACCGGGTTTCTGTGTAAACATCGTTTGCATAATTGGCTCTGTAAAAATAAAAATCATGGGAACAGCTGCGTATCTGAGTGCAGTTATTGCAGACATAAGGAGGCTTTTGCAGCCTGGTACAGATTCTGGAAGTAAAGTCAGAACAATACATAGAACAGCGTTTAGGCCGGCATTTCCAGCATAAGGAATGGCAGGACTGGTTGCCGCAGATATGCTGTTTTTCACAATTCTGGTAATGCTGACACTCTGAACGTTTGCGCTGTGCCTCGTTCTGAAAATGAGGAACACATATAAGATGCCGGCGGATCTCCTTGGATATTGTAGAAGAATCCTTATTGATCCGGAGAGCAATCTGGGTAAAATTCTCTCCATTGCTGATACCATGTTCAATGGCAGCACGATCAGCGAGAGTAAGATGTTTTTTGTTTCCGATAGCTTTGGTAGACATAAAAAAATCCTCCTGTGTAATAAAAATGAACTGGTTCCCGGGCAGTCGGAGGATATGACCAGAGGTGGCTCTGGTATTTCTTATAGAATAAACGATTGCAGCATTAACTTCCACCCTTGTTTTTAAGTACAGAACAAAATAGACTAAGGGTGGAAGTTACTTTTTCATTTTACGGGAAATGTGAAGAAATTGTGAAAATAGCACTCACCTCTTGACAGTGCTAATAATAAGTGCTATATTACAAATAGAACAAAGGAAGGGGATAAAAAGAGAACGAAAGGTTATAGGTTCTCACCAATCCAGAGTTCCGTTAATATAATAAAAACCTGAAAAGGCAGACAACATATATTTTAAATATGAAAAGGAGAGATGACTTATGTTAATGCCTAGTATTTTTGGAGAAAACTTATTTGATGATTTCTTTAATGAATTTCCATTCTATTATGATGATAAAGCACTGAAAGATACCGAGAAGAAACTCTATGGTAAGAGAGCCAGCCACGTTATGAAGACCGATATTAAGGAAATGGATAACGGATACGAGCTGGTTGTGGATCTTCCGGGATTTACCAAAGATGAGATCAAGGCTTCCCTTGAGAATGGTTATCTGACCATCAGTGCTGAGAAGGGCCTGGATAAGGACGAGAAGGAGAAAGAATCCGGACGTTACATCCGCAGGGAGCGTTATGCAGGTGCCTGCAGCAGAAGCTTTTATGTAGGCGAGGATGTCCAGCAGGAGGATGTAAAGGCTGAATTCAAACATGGTATTCTGAAACTGTTCGTTCCGAAGAAAGAAGCGAAACCAGCAGTTGAGGAGAAGAAGCATATCGCCATTGAGGGATAAGGGTTACCCCTCTTGGGAAATGTTTCGATAGCTGTATAACGCAGTATATAATAAGAAGTAAATAATTAAAAAGGCATTCCGGAATTATTTATAAAAGTGGTTCCGGGGTGCCTTTTTTGTAATAGCAAATTAAAAATTCTGTAGGAATCCCGGTTTACGGGAAAGTTTATAGAAAGTTTATAAAAAGGTTTTATAAAAAGGCAAGATTGTTGTCTTGACAATGGTTCCTGATTTCGCTATAATGGTGAAACTGTGAATATCCTAGTGAATTTGTACCCTTTTAGAAGGGATTAAGCGTCCGCATCAGCGGGAAAATGGAATTTTCCGGGAGAAACAGCATATAAGAAGTGTATGACACGGGGCATATAAGCCGCCGGAATGAAAGGGAGTAAGGCTAAAATGGAAGAAAAGAAGAACTTACTAACCTATGCAGGACTTAAAAAACTGGAAGAAGAGCTGCATGATTTAAAGGTAGTAAAAAGAAAAGAAGTAGCAGGTAAGATCAAAGAGGCAAGAGAGCAGGGAGACCTGTCCGAGAATGCAGAGTACGATGCAGCTAAAGATGAGCAGAGAGATATCGAAGCACGTATTGAAGAGATTGAGAAAATCCTGAAGAA
>JAQXQS010000225.1 GCA_029101305.1 Clostridia bacterium
ATCCATTTTATATGGATATGACAATGGGATGTGATGAAAATGGAAACATTATGGGAGTCAAGGCAAAAGTGACTTCTGATACAGGGGCATTTGCTTCTCTTGGAGGTCCGGTTCTGGAGCGGGCCTGTACTCATGCAGCAGGGCCTTACCATTATGAGAATTTTGAAATCGAAGGAACTGCTTATTATACCAATAATCCACCTGCTGGGGCTTTCCGGGGATTTGGGGTTACCCAGACCTGCTTTGCGACAGAGACACTTTTAAATATGATGGCAGATAAAGTGGGAATCACTCCATGGGAAATCCGTTACCGGAATGCCATCCGTCCAGGAGAAACCCTTCCAAATGGCCAGATCGTAGATGCGTCTACAGGACTTGTGGAAACTCTGGAAGCTGTGAAAGAGAAATATGAGGCTGCGCTTGCCAAAGGCATGCCTGTTGGGATTGGCTGTGCCATGAAGAATGCAGGGGTAGGCGTAGGAATCCCGGATACCGGCAGAGTGAAGCTGATCTATGAAAAGGACAGAAAACTCCATATTTATTCCGGTGCTTCCTGCATTGGGCAGGGGCTTGGTACTGTGCTGACCCAGATGGTGGTAACGAATACAGACATAAAAAGAGAAGATATTGTTTATGAGAGAAGCAATACCTGGATATCTCCGGATTCCGGGACTACATCTGGTTCCAGGCAGACTCTTATTACAGGGGAAGCCTGCAGAAGAGCCTGTGAGAAGCTGATGGAGGACAAAAAGGCGGGGCTTACCATAGAAGATATGATGGGAAAGGTTTACTATGCGGAATATCTGGCAAAAACAGATCCGCTGGGGGCGAATGTGCCGAATCCGGTTTCCCATGTTGCTTATGGGTATGCGACCCAGGTTTGCATTCTGGATCCGGAAACTGGCAGGATCGGGCAAATGATAGCTGCTCATGATGTGGGAAAGGCAGTAAATCCATTGTCCTGCGAGGGACAGATCGAGGGTGGTGTGGTAATGTCAATGGGGTTTGCCCTGAGGGAAAGCTATCCTATTGATGAAAATTGCAGGCCTATCTCCAAATACGGATCCTTAGGGTTGTTCCGGGCTCACGAAATTCCCAAAATAGATGCCATTGTCATTGACAAGCCAGGACTTGAAGTTGCCTGTGGAGCCATTGGCATCGGTGAGATCACATCCATTCCCACCGCACCTGCAATTGCAGATGCTTATTTCCGAAGAGATGGTATAAGGCGTTGCAGCCTGCCACTAAGTGGGACACCATACGAAAGGAAGGGATGAAAGATGGCAGCAAAAAAGAAATTTCCATATAAATCAGCCGTTGTAGCCTGTAATGGAGGCTGTCAGAGATCTGCTGGTGAAGCAGGCTGTAAGGATGGCTGTACTGGCTGCAAATCCTGTGTCAGTAAATGCAGAGTTGGGGCTATCTGTATAAATGAGCGGGGTGTTGCCCTGGTGGATGAAGAGAAATGTATCGGTTGTGGAGCATGCGTAAAGGCTTGTCCACAGCAGATTATCCATATACATGAATGTGCAAACTGGATCGTAGTGAAATGCTCTAATAAAATGAAAGGCCAGGAGGCAAAAAAACAGTGCAAGGTCAGCTGTATCGGCTGTGGCATCTGCGAGAAAACCTGTACAGCCGGGGCAATTAAAGTAATTGATAAGTGTGCCGTGATCGAGGAGGCAATCTGTTTAAGCTGTGGGATGTGTGCAGTAAAATGTCCAAGACATGCTATTTATGATCTGAGAGGAATCCTGACAGCAAAGATGTAAGCCTGTATATGCTAGAGCGTGTTCGAAAAATCATTCCTGCAATCTGCACGCCCCACTTTGCGGTATATTTTGTCTGATTTCAGTCAGCGTAGCTGGTAAAAAAGAAAAAGAAGGTGAAGCATATGATTGGAAAAAGTGTTCCAAGAGTAGACGCTTATGAGAAAGTAACAGGACGGGCGAAATTTACAGATGATCTCATTCTGAATAAGTGTCTGATCGCAAAGGTTTACCATGCAAAAATAGGAAATGGTGTTGTGAAGTCTATTGACACCAGCGAAGCCGAAGCTCTGGATGGTGTAGTAAAGGTTGTGACCTTTAAAGACGTACCAGATCACTGTTATCCTACGCCAGGGCATCCCTGGTCTGTGGAACTGGCTCATCAGGATGTAGCGGACCGTAATCTGCTCACAGGAAGAATACGGTATTACGGAGATGACATAGCAGCTGTTGTCGCAGAAGATGAGGTAAGTGCTTCCAGGGCCTTAAAACTGATCCGGGTAGAGTACGAAGAATATCCGGTGGTAACAAGTCCGAAGCTGTCCATGAGGGGACCACAGCATCCCATTCATCTTGATAAGAAAGACAATATCCTGGCCCGTTCCAGCTTCGCCATCGGGGATGTGGACAAAGCTATGGAAGAAGCAGCTGTCACAGTTAAAAGAAGCTATAAAACACCAATCGTCCAGCATTGTCATATTGAGAATAATATTTCTTACGCTTATATGGAAAAAGGCAGAGTAGTGGTGGTATCATCCACGCAGATTCCCCATATTGTCCGCAGGGTAGTAGGTCAGGCACTTGGAATCCCCTGGGGACAGGTCCGGGTGATCAAGCCCTATGTTGGAGGAGGTTTTGGAAATAAGCAGGAAGTGCTTTATGAGCCCCTGAATGCGTTTCTTACCATGCAGGTAGGCGGCCGCCCGGTAAAGATGGAACTGACAAGGGAAGAGACATTTACCAATACCAGAACCCGTCATTCTATCGAATATGAGATGGAAGCAGGAGTAGATAAAGAGGGGCATCTTCTGGCCAAGGAAATGACCGCTTATTCCAACCAGGGTGCTTATGCATCCCATGGTCATGCAATCGCGGCCAATGGTCTTACCGCAAGCAGGCTTCAATATGCATGTCCGAACATCCGGGGAGAAGCATATACCGTTTATACCAACTGTCCTACAGCAGGTGCCATGAGAGGCTATGGAATTCCCCAGGTCTGCTATGCAATGGAAAGCTTTATGGATGATATAGCCTTTGAAATTGGCATGGATCCGTTGGAGTTCCGCAGAAAAAATCTGATCCATGGCTATTATGAGGACGCGTATCTGAAGCCGATCGCAGCGAATACCAATGGTATTTTTGAATGCCTGGACAAGGGGGCTGCATACATTCACTGGGACGAAAAGCGTAAAGCCTATGCAGATCAGACCGGTTCCGTCAGGCGCGGCGTTGGTATGGCACTGTTTTCTTATAAGACTGGTGTATGGCCGATTTCCCTGGAAATTGCAGGAGCCAGGCTATCACTGAATCAGGATGGAAGTGTGCAGCTGCAGGTAGGAGCCACAGAGATCGGGCAGGGAGCTGATACCGTGTTTTCCCAGATGGCAGCAGAAACCTTGCATATGGATATTTCCAAGGTGCATATTGTAAGCCAGCAGGATACAGATGTAACACCGTTTGATACCGGCGCCTATGCCTCCAGGCAATCCTTTGTTACAGGTACAGCTGTAAAGGAGTGTGCCCAGCAGCTGAAGCAGAAAATCCTGGAATATGCCAGAACCCTGGTTCCGGGAAATGTAGACCGGCTGGAGCTGGAAGACGGGTATATTCTGGCTGATGGCAGTCCGGCACTTTCCCTGGAAGAGCTAGCGATGGAAAGTTATTACAGCCTTGGCAATTCTTCTGTCCTTACAGCTGAAGTTTCCAGGCAGGTAAAGAAAAATACCATTGCCACCGGCTGTTGTTTTGCAGAAGTGGAAGTGGATATGAAGCTTGGCAAGATCAAGGTTCTGGATATCGTAAATGTACATGACAGTGGAACACTTCTGAATCCACAGCTTGCCCAGATGCAGGTACATGGCGGAATGTCCATGGGAATGGGCTATGGGCTTTCCGAACAGCTTCTTCTGGATGAAAAAACCGGAAGACCATTAAATGGTACTTTGCTTGATTATAAAATGATGACAACTATGGATACCCCGGATCTTACGGCAGAATTTGTGGAATTAAATGATCCCATGGGACCATATGGAAATAAGGCACTTGGAGAGCCACCTGCGATTCCGGGAGCACCTGCGATCCGTAATGCGGTATTAAATGCCACCGGTATTGGCTTTTCGGAAATTCCTCTTACACCGCAAAGACTGATTGAAGGCTTTACAAAGGCCGGACTGATCTGAGAAAGGGGGCATGAGGAATGTATGATATTGAAAATTACTATAATGCGGAAACAATCGGGGAAGCAGTAACACTTTTGAAAGAACATCCGGATGCAAGGGTGATCGCTGGAGGAAGTGATGTACTGATCAAGATCCGTGAAGGAAAAATGGCCGGTACTTCTTTGGTGAGCATCCGGAATGTGAAAGAAATCCAGGGAGTCCAGCTGATGGAATCCGGGGATATTTATATTGGTGCTGCGACCACATTTTCTCATGTAACCAATGATCCGGTGATCCAGGAACGGATTCCGGTTCTGGGAGAAGCAGTAGACCAGGTTGGAGGTCCCCAGGTCCGCAATATAGGAACAATCGGGGGAAATGTATGTAACGGAGCGGTCAGTGCGGACAGTGCGCCTACGTTATTTTCCCTGAATGCCATGCTGCGGATTGCAGATGGTACTGGTGGCCGCATGGTTCCGATCAGAGATTTTTATCTGGGACCTGGACGTGTAGATCTTTATCAGGGAGATGTGCTTACCCATATTGTGATCCCTGGAAAAGATTATCAGGGATATCAGGGATTTTATATTAAATATTCCATGCGGAACGCAATGGATATCGCCACTTTAAGCTGCAGTGTGGTAAGTAAAGTCAATTTGACCGATAATGTTCTCGAGGATGTAAGGATTACTTTTGGCGTGGCAGCTCCTGTACCGTATCGCTGTCAGAAGACAGAGGAAGCCCTGAAAGGAATGAAAATTGGAGAAGAATTGTATCAGAAGGTGGAAGAGCTGGTAAGAGAGGAAATCAACCCAAGAGATTCCTGGAGAGCATCGAAGGCCTTCAGACTGCAGATAGGTGGGGAGATTGCGAAGCGTGCACTTAAGGAGAGTATCCGGCGTGGTATGGTAGCGGGAGTAATGTTCACGGACAGTGGTACTGTTAAAGAACAGATGTCTGGAATAACTGAGAATTTATCTGACAGTGAAAATGTAACAGGGGGTGAGCCGCTATGAAAAAGGATATGCGTCTGGTACAGTGTATTGTAAATGGAAAAGAAGTGGCTGAGTATGTGGATGTAAGAGAGTCACTTCTGGATATGCTGCGCAACCGCCTTGGGCTGACTTCTGTGAAAAAAGGCTGTGAAGTAGGGGAGTGTGGTGCCTGTACGGTGATCATTGATGGAGAGACCATTGACTCCTGTATTTACCTGGCAGTGTGGGCAGAGGGCAAAAATATCCGTACCCTGGAAGGGCTGGAGAAGAATGGGGAGCTGACCAGGATCCAGGAGGCTTTTATTGAAGAAGGAGCCATTCAGTGTGGTTTTTGCACACCTGGCTTTGTAATGTCTGCTACGGTATTATTGGAACGTGGGGAGCCGCTTACAAGAGATGCGATCCGCAAACATATGGCTGGAAATCTCTGCCGCTGTACCGGGTATGAAAATATTGTGAATGCGGTGGAGAAGGTAAATAAGGAGAATATCCAGAAATCTGTTTAGGGCGTGCAGATTGCTGGAATGATATTTCAAACAGGCTCTAGGACTGTACTACTTGGAAAAAGAGTGTTATAATATGATTTCTTGAGAGGGTGGGGAGCTTCCCCGCCTTTTCTAAAATGATAAAAACGGATGGGACAAAATATGAAAGACAACTGTGTAATAGTTCGCGGCGGAGGAGATCTTGCAAGTGGAGTAATCCACAGATTATATCGCTGTGGCTATCGTGTATTGATATTGGAATGTGAAAAACCAAGCGCAATTCGTAGACGGGTTGCGTTTTGCGAAGCTGTATATGATGGAGAAGCAGCTGTGGAAGGTGTAATATGCAGACGGTTGGATTCTCTTTCTGAATGTAAAACTGTCTGGTGTAAAAAAGAAATTCCTCTTATAGTAGATCCATTAGGTAAGTGTATCGATGAGATGGCGGCACAGGGAAAGGTGTCTGCTCTTGTGGATGCGATTCTTGCAAAGAGAAACCTTGGAACTACAAAGGATATGGCACCTGTTACAATTGGCCTTGGTCCTGGATTTTCTGCTGGAGAAGATGTTGATTATGTTGTGGAGACCATGCGAGGCCATGACCTTGCAAGAATTATAACGGAAGGTCCGGCCATTCCAAACACTGGGGTACCCGGAATGGTAGGCGGTGTCAGCAAAGAACGCGTGATCCATTCCCCAGGCACTGGAAGAATCCATAATATCGCCCATATCGCTGATATTGTGGAAAAAGGACAGATCCTTGCCTACGTAGGAGAAACACCTGTAGAAGCCTCTATAACAGGCGTTCTAAGGGGAATTATACGAGAAGGCTACAATGTTCCGCTGGGAATGAAAATCGCGGATATAGACCCGAGAAAAGAGGAGAAAAAGAATTGCTTTACTATCTCAGATAAGGCAAGATGTATTGCCGGAAGTGTGGTGGAGATTCTGCTCAGCGAGGGAGTTTTGCCGGATGCAGGTTATGCTGGCTGAAGGGGAAAATTAAAAAGTTTATGAGAGGAAGCTCAGGATGAAAAAAAATGGATATTTTCTGGATTTACTAAAGCTTGATGTAGAGAAATATCCTGTAATCGCTGTAGTTGGCGGCGGAGGGAAAACCAGCCTGATATATCGTCTGAATGAAGAATTACAAACGATAGATAAAAAGGTGATCATTTCTACAACCACCCACATGGCTTATGATCCCACGCTGCCACTTGTAGGAAGCGCAGACCTTGCGAAAGTTCCGGAAATACTGAATGAGCAAGGCTTTGTGGCAGTTGCTGATATTGAGAAAAAATCGGGAAAAATGTGTTCCATAGAGGAACGGGAATTGAAAAAGCTGGTTCCTCTTTGTAATGTTATGTTGATCGAGGCAGACGGGGCGAAGAGGAAGCCTTTGAAAGTTCCGGCTGACTGGGAACCGGTAATTCCGGAATTTGCTGATGTGGTAATAAGTGTAATTGGACTGGACTGCCTTGACAGACCCATCTGTGAAATTGCCCACCGTGCAGAAGACATCAGTGCTTTTCTAAAAAAAAATCCGGACGCCCCTGTCACAGCAGAAGACATTGAGAAAATAGCAACTTCTGTTTATGGGCTGTATAAAAATGTAGACCATAAAGTATACCGGGTGTATTTAAACAAAGTAGACGTATTACCTGATCCGGAACCTGCAGAGCAAATAGTAAAAGATCTTACGAAACAAGGAACGGCAGCTGCCTGTGGAAGTCTGAAAGAGGCAGAAGAATTATGAGGATAGCATTGATCATGTTAGCAGCCGGAAACAGCCGCCGGTTTGGAAGCAATAAACTATTATATGAAATTGACGGAAAACCGATGTATCAGCATATTCTGGATAAGCTGCTTGCAGTAGCCCAAAAACTGGAAGAAAAAGAGTCAGGCAGCCTGGAAGACCATAAGAGACAAAATGAAGAGAGTGACAGGAGAAGTGCTGGTACTGCCTGCACGAAAATAAAGGGCACAGAGCTAACAGTAGTCACTCAATACGATGAAATAGAGCAGGAAGCCGGATTGTCAGGTGTCAGAGTATATATGAATCCACATCCGGATGAAGGAATCTCGTCTTCTCTAAAAATCGGTCTAAAAGCCAACCTGGATGCAGATGCCTGTCTTTTTTCTGTATCTGACCAGCCTTGGCTCACAGCAGATACCATAGAAAAACTGATCGAGCTGTTACAAACTTCGGGGAAAGGAATCGCCTGCGTCTCCTGTCAGGGAAAGCTGGGAAATCCCTGCATTTTTACAAAAAAATATTACGAAGAACTGCTTGCTGTTACTGGGGACAAAGGTGGAAAATCGGTAATCCGGGCACATAAGGATGATACAGCTGTTCTGGATGTGGGAAATGCAAAAGAACTTACAGATGTAGATCGGAAAATAGATTTCACCAATTGAGAATAAAAATGTGGGATTGTGTTGGATTATGTGAATTTGTGTGAGATTTTGATGCAAAGATGCTTGTAATTTAATGAAAAACAAGGTATACTGGTAAGAAAGAAAACAGTCGGGAGAACCATTTTATGTTACTGTGAAATAGTAGCCGGTAACCCATTTTCCCGTCATATAAGGAGGATAAAATGGCAGAAAACTATGATGGCCTGGCAGTCGGGGTATTTGAACTGGATAACCTGGTAGCCTGCTTTGTAGCTCTTGATGCAGCATCTAAAGCTGCGAATGTTAAAATCCAGAGTGTGGAGAGAAACCGACTGAAAAGCGGAGCTTGTGTGAAAATGCGCGGCAGTATTTCGGATGTAAATGCAGCGATGGAGGTTGCCCTGGAGACGGCGAAGCCTCTTGGTAAGGTTGTTTCCCATACAGTGATCGCATCCCCTACGGCAGATACAGAAATCGCACTTAAGATGACCATTAATAAATAGAACATGTCAGGAGGAAATAGAAGATGTCTTATGGAGCATTAGGATTAGTGGAGGTTCTTGGAAGCTGTAATGCAGTCGTTGTCCTTGACCAGATGCTGAAAACATCAGATGTAGAATTCCGTACCTGGCATACCAAGTGCGGAGGTCATGCAACTGTATTTTTAAGCGGTGACGTGGCAGCTGTGAAAGCAGCTGTGGATCATGTAAAGGAGAATCCTCCATGTGAGATCGTGGCAGCAGCTGTGATATCCGCACCGTCGGAAGAGACTTCCAGACTGGTGGAAGAAGAGGAAGAGAAACATCATAAATAAGAAACAAAGAACCCGGATTTCACTTGACGCGTGTGAATCCGGGTTTTGTTTTTGGCATTACAGGTGAATCTGTGTTCCGGTTTTTCCCATAATTCCATCTTTGGCCTTTTCCAGCAATGTGATCATGGCTGTTCTTCCGGTTCCGGAGCTTGCAAAATCTACGCAGGCCTGTACCTTGGGCAGCATAGAACCGGCTGCGAATTGACCTTCTTTTATGTATTTCTTAGCCTGGGAGACAGTGAGGTCGTCCAGCCATTTCTCGTTCTCTTTTCCAAAATTAACAGCAACTTTTTCTACCGCGGTAAGAATGACCAGCATGTCCGCATCCAGCTGCTTTGCCAGCAGACAGCTGGCGAAATCTTTGTCAATAACTGCAGAAGAACCTCTCAGATGGTGACCATCCAGGATGACCGGGATACCTCCGCCGCCACAGCATATGACAATCTTATTGGCATCCACAAGACTTCCTATGGCATCCTGCTCCACAATCTCCACAGGTTTTGGAGACGCAACCACACGACGGTAACCGCGGCCGGCGTCTTCTTTCATGATATGTCCATACATCCTGGCCTGAAAATCTGCTTCTTCTTTTGTAAGAAACTTGCCAATGGGCTTGCTGGGATTGTCAAAGGCAGGATCATCCGGATCTACACGAACCTGAGTGACAACGGTAACAACCGGAGTCCGCATAAAACCACGTTTGCGAAGCTCCTCGCGAAGAGCATTCTGGAGATCGTAGCCAATATACGCCTGACTCATTGCCACGCAGACGGAGAGCGGCGTGTTTGGCTGTGCTTCATCTTCATGGGTAAGTGCAGTCATGGCGTTGTTGATCATGCCTACCTGTGGCCCATTTCCGTGGACGACAACTACCTGATGACCTTCTTCAATAAGGTCACAAAGTGCCTGGGCGGTGGATTTTACGGCAATCATCTGTTCTGGAAGAGTATTACCAAGGGCATTTCCTCCAAGGGCAACTACGATTCGTTTTCGTTGATATATCATAATACCTCCATTCTGCCATAAATACTCTTTCTATTTTGCAATAAAGGGACTGTATGCTACAGTACCTTGTGAAAACGGATTATTCCATAATTCTCGGAGCAGCCTTTACTTCCAGTTTTTTCAGGATATCCTGCGGATTCTTAAATTTGGAGAGTATGATCATTGCTGCAATGATATATGGTTTGAAGCTTGCCTCTTTGTAAAGAGGAACACGGTAACGGTCGAATACACTTGCATCAACCTCACCAGTCTCGCAGCTTACGCCGGTAATATCTGCTGGCAGGCAATGGAGGTAAAGAGCCTTGCCGTTTCTGGTTGTTTTCATAAGTTCTTCTGTACAAGCCCAGTCTTTATGTTCTGCGTTCTGTGCAAGAAGTTCTTTTTCAAGTTTATCAATTCCGTCAAAGTCACCCCTGCCATACAGATCGGTACGTTTTTCCATTGCTGCAAATGGAGCCCAGCTCTTTGGATAAACAATATCTGCATCTTTGAATGCTTCTTCCATGCTGTTTGTTTTGGTGAAAGAACCACCGGATTTCTCAGCGTTTTTCCTAGCAATCTCTTCAACTTCCGGCATTACATCATATCCTTCCGGATGAGCCAGAACAACGTCCATGCCGAAACGTGTCATCAGTCCGATCACACCCTGGGGAACGGAAAGTGGTTTGCCATAGGAGGGGGAATAAGCCCATGTCATAGCAATTTTTTTGCCCTTCAGATTCTCGGCACCACCAAATTCGTGAATGATGTGAAGCATATCTGCCATACACTGGGTTGGATGGTCAACATCACACTGAAGGTTTACAAGAGTCGGTCTCTGCTCCAGAATACCGTCTTTGTTTCCTTCGGTTACAGAATCCATAAATTCTTTCTGGTAAGCGTGTCCTTTGCCAATGTACATGTCGTCGCGGATACCGATCACATCGGCCATGAAAGATACCATATTGGCTGTTTCACGGACTGTTTCCCCATGTGCGATCTGGGATTTCTTTTCGTCCAGATCCTGTACCTCAAGACCAAGAAGGTTACAGGCAGAAGCGAAGGAGAAACGGGTACGTGTGGAATTGTCACGGAAAATGGAAATTCCAAGACCGCTTTCGAACACTTTCGTGGAAATGTTGTGCTCTCTCATATAACGAAGGGCATCTGCAACTGTAAATACTGCTTCCAGTTCCTCGTCTGTTTTATCCCAGGTCCAGAAAAAATCATTATTGTACATTTCTTTAAAATTAAGGCTGTTCAGTTTATCAATGTAATCCTGTAATGTTTTCATGGGTTGTCTCCTTATTATTTAATATATAAATGTAAGTCGGGCGAATTAAAATATGAATGCGGTTATGGCGTGAATTATTTTAGTGTTCGAATGGGAATATTATACCTATTGGATTTCTTACTTACAGTATACAGAGGGAAGTGCTGCATATACAGCGGCGCATCTTACCAGGTCATCCTTCCAGGTCTTCTCATTGGGGGCATGGGCCTGTGCTTCTGCACCAGGGCCAAATCCGATACATGGGATTCCGTTACGTCCCATGATGGAAACACCATTGGTAGAGAAGGTCCACTTATCTGTAAGAGGACGTGTTTTTCTCATAGGCTCTGTCTCGGCATTTCCCATACGTTCTGTGCCATACAGATTATGATAAGCTTCCTCAAGAGCAGCCGTAACCTTGTGGTCTTTGGGGATGACCCATGTAGGGAAGTAGCATTCAATAGGGTATACAAGGTCTGTCCAGGATGGGCGGGAATACTCATACATGGAAACTTTGACATCATCCCCATATTTCTTAACAGATGGAAGTGCACGGATCTCATCCAGACAGCTCTCCCAGGTTTCACCGGCTGTCATACGGCGGTCAAGAGAGACTGCGCATGAATCAGCAACTGCACAGCGGCTTGGGGAGGTGAAGAAAATCTCGGATGTGGTGATGGTACCCCTTCCGAGGAAGTTTGCTTCTTCCCATTCCGGGTTATATTTCGGATCAAGCATTTTAACAAGACCTTTGATCCTGGTGGTTTCTGCTGCATCATTTTCGTTTAAGGCGCGTACATCCTGGAGAATATCAGCCATTTTGTAGATCGCATTGTCGCCGCGCTCCGGGGCAGAACCATGACAGGAAACACCCTTTACGTCCACGCGGATCTCCATACGTCCACGCTGTCCGCGATAGATACCGCCATCTGTAGGTTCTGTGGAAACCACAAATTCCGGACGGACTTTATCTTCGTTGATAATATACTGCCAGCAAAGGCCATCGCAGTCCTCTTCCTGAACGGTTCCGGTGACAACAACCTGGTATTTGTCACTTAGAAGACCAAGATCCT
Source organism: Clostridia bacterium (assembly GCA_029101305.1). GTDB lineage: Bacteria > Bacillota > Clostridia > Lachnospirales > Lachnospiraceae > Blautia_A. The sequence continues at coordinate 12,169 of JAQXQS010000225.1, forward strand.
TCATGATCTTTGCACCGTAAACAGCAGATACGATACCGCCCATCTGGTCAGAGGTTCCACGACCGCCGATCTCAGTTTCAGTTTCGTAGCCTTCATATGGATCAAAGCTCCAGTTCTCTCTGTTTCCGATACCTACGGTGTCGATGTGTCCGTCAAAGCCAATGAGTGTGCTT
>JAQXQS010000226.1 GCA_029101305.1 Clostridia bacterium
GGGGCTCGAACCCGCGGTCTCGACCTTGGCAAGGTCGCGCGTTACCAACTACGCCACTATCGCATAAGCGGGTGATGGGAATCGAACCCACGTATCCAGCTTGGAAGGCTGGTGTTCTACCATTGAACTACACCCGCACATTTGTGCTTGTCCGTCACAACGAAACTTAGTATATCCGATGTTTGCAATTTTGTCAACAACCTTTTTGAAATTTTTTAAAGTTTTTTCTTTTGTTTATAAGATTGGTGCAATATACGTGTCCAAATGCGCCTGTATTTTCCAGAATCCCTAGAACGTGCCCCCAAAAGGCTTTCTGCAAAATATACCGCAAAGTGGGGCGTGCAGACTGCAGAAATGATTTGGCTGGCACGCTCCAGTGACTGTACACATCCCTCCTGTTGTACAACCACCGGAATAGTTCCTCCATTTCCTGTAATGTTCTGTTTTTCATCAGAACATTTTAGGAAAAGCACTTCCTTCTGCTATTATTTTTTCCTTAATTCTCCCAATCCCACACATTAGAAGCTTCCACATGAGTACGCGGCTTCTTGATCACAAGCTCCGGACTCTTGGCGCTTACCTTGGAATTGGCAGGAATAGATTCCGTAATAAAAGTATTACCACCAATAATGGTATTTTCTCCGATCACTGTTTCTCCACCAAGGACGGAAGAATTGGAATAGATCGTCACATTGTCTTCAATAGTAGGATGACGCTTCACACCAGATAACTGCTGTCCCTTCCTGGTAGAAAGCGCACCAAGTGTAACGCCCTGATAAAGCTTCACGTTGTTTCCAATCGTCGTTGTTTCTCCGATTACTACTCCGGTTCCATGGTCAATGAAGAAATACTCCCCAATGGTTGCTCCCGGGTTAATATCGATCCCGGTATGATCATGGGCATATTCTGTCATAATGCGGGGAATAAACGGAACCTTCTCCAAATAGAGAATATGTGCCAAACGATATACATATATAGCCAGAAAACCCGGATAAGAGAAAATAATCTCTTCCTTGCTCTTAGCAGCCGGGTCACCATCAAAGCCAGCCTGAACGTCCTTCAAAAGCATCTCCTGTACATCGGGAAGCTGCTCAAAGAACTTAGCTGTCACCTGTGCAGCCTTTCCACAGGCGCTGGTCGTTTCCTCTCCCACATAAAGAAAAGCAGTTTCAATCTGCTTCTGCATACGGTCAAACAGATCATTCAACAGATATCCGGTATAATGTTCTGGAAAAACCGCTGCCCCTGAGTCAATATCAAAATATCCAGGGAAAATAACAGATCTCATCTCTTTCACAATATCAATAATAGCTGCACGGACAGGCAGATGTCTCCCGCTTTTTGTCAGAAACAGCTCCTCATTCCGATAGTTCGCAGTCAGACGGGCTACTGCATTCTCTATGGATGTTTTCTTATCGCTCATAATGATTCTCCTCACTTCATTCTGTACAGACACTTTCTATTCATAATATTACACTATTGATTTTCCGTCAATAATTTTTCCACCAACAGCAAAAAAGGATTGACCTTTCTCCCAGGCGCAGATATAATGGAACATGTCGTGGAGATGTACCCAAGTGGCTGAAGGGTCCGCACTCGAAATGCGGTAGGCCGGGCAACCGGTGCGAGGGTTCAAATCCCTCCATCTCCGCTTTCTATTTTATTTGTTTTCGTGATTTTTCTTATTTTTGCCTTGACAACTGTATCTTTTGTATGTATAATTGCAACAGAAACAAAATATAGGGGATTGGTCAAATGGTATGATAGGGGTCTCCAAAACCTTTGGTGGGAGTTCGATTCTCTCATCCCCTGCTCTTTGAAGCGCTGAAAGCCTTAATTTTACTAGGCTTTCGGCGTTTTGTTTTTTGGGAATTTTGAAACCTAGTCAACCACCTGGTCAGGTATCTTATCGAATAGAAATGATGTTACTATAAAAAAAAACCGTTTCCGGTCTTTTTTTATATCTTCATTTTCTTAAAAGCATCAAATGCTCCGGTGGAAAATACAGGTAATCTGGCTGGCAGCTCTTCGCGTTCTCCTCAAAATCTCTTTTGGGGCACATCCACCATAACGGCATACTGTCCTCTTCTCTTTTATTTTTCATTAAATATTGGTGTTCAAACGTGCTTTCTATGTATTCTACCACCCGAACTGCCATACAGTTATCTCCATCATGCTCTGCAGGCCGTATCCAGTGTCCCCGGATTCCCACATGGGTAATGTCATCTGTAACCGGCTGACTGGTATGCAGCATGATTCCCCAGTCCAGTGCATACACTTCCCGCTCTCCCATCTTCTGCATTGCAGAAAAATTTTTACACCCTGTAAGCTTTGCTGCTTCCAGAAATTCCGGAGTTTCAAAAACCGTTTTGGTCTCACCGGTAAGAATCTCTCTGCCGTTATTTAGCAGCGTCAGCCAGTCGCAGAATTTATATGCTTCATCCCTGCTATGTGTAACAAGAATCATATCGCCCTTGTAATCTTTAAGAAAATTCTGCATATCTCTCTGCAGGACATCCTTCAGGTAACCATCCAGCGCAGAAAAAGGCTCATCCAGAAGAATCACCTCCGGCTCTCCGATCATCATACGAGCAAGAGCCACACGCTGCTGCTGTCCACCGGAAAGCTGTGAAGGTAAATGCCTTTCCAACCCTTCCAGATGGTATCTCTTTATGTAATCCGCCACCTTCTGTGAAAGTCCGCCTTTATCCCCGCGATAGCCGCAGGCAATATTTTTCTCCACAGTCATAGTTGGAAAAAGGGCATAATTCTGAAACAGGTACCCTACCCGTCTCTCCTGTGGTCTCAGATTTATTTTTGCTTCGGAATCAAAAACCGTTTTCCCATTAATGATGATTTTCCCGGAATCCGGGGTCTCAATTCCGGCGATACAACGAAGTGTCATACTCTTCCCACTTCCGGAAGCCCCCAGGATTCCCATAGTCCCGTCATGTCCTTTTAGCTTCACATTCAGGGAAAAGCCTTTAAAATTTTTCTGAATATCAAGCTCAATCACCATTATATCCACCTCCTGGTCTGCATTCCCCTGCCTGAAACAATATTAATTGCCGCAACCACCAGGAACGAAATCAATATAATTACCGCAACCCAGAAACCAGCCATATCAAAGTTTCCCGCCGCAGTCTCCGAAGCGATGGCTACGGAAACTGTTCTTGTCTTTCCAAGAATATTGCCGGCAAGCATAGATGTAGCGCCGTATTCTCCGATTGCACGGGCAAAAGCAAGTACCGTACCCGAAGCAATTCCAGGTCCCGCTGCCGGCATGATCACTTTCCAGAAAATCCGGCCTTCGCTCATTCCAAGAGTTCTTCCTGCATAGATCAGGTTTACATCTACCTGCTCAAAAGCAGCCCTGGCATTCCGGTACATCAGAGGAAAAGCGATCACAGAAGCCGCGATCACACAGCCAGTCCATGTCTGCACCACCTTAATATCAAAATTTTCCAGAAGAAAGCTTCCAAATGGCCGCTTCAGACTGAAAAGCAGAAGCAGGCAGAAGCCAGCGACTGTAGGCGGAAGGACAAGAGGCATTGTCAGGATTCCATCCAGAACAGCTCTGGCTCCTGGCTTCAGTTTCATGATCTTCCTG